>CALGAA010000069.1 GCA_937952445.1 uncultured Bacteroidota bacterium
CATTGACCGTCTCGTCGGGGGAGCGGGCGAAGAAACGGTTATCGCACGTGGCTGCGCTGGCGATATAAACAGGCCGGGGTGCTATCAGGCTAATGAGCATGTGTTGATCAAAAGGCAGATTTTTTTCATTGTTGTTGTACTTGTTGAAATTGTCGTTGAACCAATGGGGGAAGGCTTTATTAATCACCCCCACTGTTTCGCCAAATTCTCTTTTAGACAGGGCAGCGCCGCCGCATCCCGAATTATTTGATATCACGCCTGCAAACCGCTCGTCCTGAGCACCGGCCCACAACGAAGTCTTACCCAGCCGGGAGTGCCCAAATACAATGACGTTTTCACTATCCACACCAGGATCGGTTTCCAGATAGTCCAAGGCACGAGAAAACCCCCAGGCCCACACCCCTATGCTGCCCCATTCGTGAGCTTCTGGTTTGGTCTGATTATCCTTGTAGAACAAGGGGTGCAATCCATTCTGAAATCCATCGTCGTAATCCGGATCCAGGTCACCGTAGTAAATGACACCCAGTCCGTACCCGTTGTTTAAAATATATTCCACCGGCCAGCGGGAATTCCTGATCCCTCTGGACCGTTCATCGGCGCGGTTGTTTTCGATATAAAAAGCTTCATTATTGCGTGCCCAGGATTCGTGAATGGTAATGTGTTCGGTTTCATGGATGGTGTGGTTCCCGTAAAAATTGAGACCCAGGAAGACGGGAACGGGTCCCTGAGCTTCGGTGGGGAGCAAGAGCAGTAACCGGGCACTATGAGATCCCCGGGGACTGGAAAAAACCATATCTACTTCTTTGAGATCCGCAACGCCCCGGATCGCATTTTTGACAAATTTGTGTTCCCGGAACTCCACCTCCACTTTTTGATCGGGCGTTACCCCATACATTTCCTGCTCAAATACACGTAGGATTTCGGGTCGCCTTTGACTTTTCCAGCTCTGTGCATCGCTGACCGTTTCTTGAGAAGCGGTGACAAGCAACGAGGGTAATTCGTAATCGGGGACTTTATCCTCATCATAATTGGTTTGGGCAGCGAGTGGCATAATCATGCAGGTCAAAGTAATCAGAAAAAGACAATAACGCATCATAAATGAACTTTGACTGAAAGCTACAAAATAAAAGCTGTTTTTAGTATGTTTTGCTTCCATAAATGAAAAGCTGGACGCAACAAAGCTTCTCAGACTTATAAGATTAGGAATAAAATGATAACTTTGCAGGCCTGATAAAGTCGCAGTTGTGCATTGATTTTCAAGGCAGCAGAAAAACAAAAAATACGACAATATTCTAGAACCAATTAAAATATGTAATGAAATGAGTGGACAAAAAATTAGCATCAAGGATAAAGTTTTAAACGTGCCGGACAATCCGGTGATTCCTTTTATTGAAGGCGATGGCATCGGGCCTGATATTTGGGCCGCATCGGTTCGGGTGTTTGACGCGGCTGTAGAGAAAGCGTATAATGGTAAGCGGAAAGTGGAATGGAAAGAGGTACTTGCTGGTCAAAAAGCGTACGATCAAACCGGCGAATGGTTGCCGCAGGCCACTTTGGACGCTATTGATGAATATTTGGTGGCCATCAAAGGCCCCTTGACCACTCCCGTGGGTGGGGGTATCCGCTCGTTGAACGTAGCCTTGCGTCAACAACTCGATTTGTATGCCTGTGTACGTCCAGTCCGCTGGTTTCAGGGCGTTCCCTCTCCGGTCAAAGAACCCGGTCAGGTGGATATGACGATATTCAGAGAAAATACAGAAGATATATACGCAGGGATCGAATACCTATCAGGTACGCCGGAGGCAGAAAAGATCGTGGATTTCCTGGTCAATGAAATGGGAGCTACCCAAATTCGATTCCCCGAAACTTCCTCGATTGGAATCAAGCCTGTATCTATTGAGGGAACCAGCCGGTTGGTCCGATCAGCCATCGACTATGCCTTGGAAAACGGTTCGTCTTCAGTTACGCTTGTTCACAAAGGTAATATCATGAAATTTACCGAAGGGAAATTTAAAGAGTGGGGCTATGAAGTGGCAAAGACCGAATACGGTGCACAAGATTTTGAAGGAGGACCCTGGCAAATCATCCGAAAAGATGGGAAGGAATTGATCATCAAGGATGCTATTGCAGATGCCTTTTTGCAGCAAATTTTACTGCGTCCCAAAGATTATGATATCATTGCCACACTCAACCTGAACGGAGACTATATTTCCGATGCCCTTGCAGCTCAGGTAGGTGGTATTGGAATCGCACCTGGTGCCAACATCAATTACGAAACCGGTAAATCGATTTTTGAAGCGACGCATGGAACAGCACCTAAGTATGCTGGAAAAGATAAAGTGAACCCAAGCTCGGTAATTCTTTCCGGTGAAATGATGTTCCGGTACATGAAATGGAACGAAGCTGCGGATCTCATTATCAAAGGGATCGAAGGAGCCATTTCCTCAAAGCGGGTTACGTATGATTTTGAGCGCTTGATGGATGACGCCACGCTATTGAAATGTTCAGAATTTGGTACAGAGATCATTAAGAATATGGACTAATCTCCATTATTCACCTCATATATGAGGAATTGCATGATTTTTTGATCAATCTTTAATGGGTTTACCCTATTGAAGGAAAATACCGTCCACTCTATGTGGATTCCTTCAACCTCAACTAACAGAGGAACAGGTAATAGAATTATAAAGGATGGGTTGGTTCCGAACAGGATCCAATCCATTCTTTTTACGACTGACCGAACTTTAAAAATTCTTCTTCAAACAGTGGACCCAATCCGGGAAATGTGGCTTTGAAACGCTTTTGATCCACAAAAAACTGGCTCAAGGCAAGGGCTTTCACCTGAATATGCTCTCGTTTTAGCCCGAGATACTCTTCCATTTTGGAAATCGTAAATCCTCCAAAATGACACAATTTTTCCAGCGATGGAAAATCTACCGAATCAAAATATCCATTTAACGCTACTCTGCCGCTCTCGTACAATAAGATGTTGAAAAACCGTGTGGGATCTTCATTTCCTTTGATCATGTGAGGAACTGAAAACAAAAGTGCCCCGTCTTCTTCAAAATATTCGGAGATATGGAGATCTTTTGGAAATTGAGGTGAAGGGAATGGATGACCATAAAACACATACACCGGAATGCGGCTAAAAGGAACCCGGGATTCCCTCTTTCGCATTTCAAAGAAAGCCGCATATGCTCCGCAAAGAAGAACGGCCGGATGATAAACTTTTTGCGAAGGGTCCTGGCTGATAATCTCTTTGTCCAGAATGAAAAGAAACACTTTTTTGAAAAATAGTGGACGTTGCGTGGGGGGTATGTATTCCCACAACCGAAAATGATCCTTCAGGTATTGCTGTTCTTTTTCGCTAAGCGATTTGGAAGAACGCTGATTGACCCACAGGTTGATTTCTTTTTTAAATATAAATATACTTCCTCCCAGAATAACACCGGTAAATAGCATTATCAGGGCAAGGGTAGAATCGTAGTAGGCGTATCCGAAAAAGCCGAGCACGGCAATGACGGCCATTGCGATGAGGATGATAAGAGATGGGTTTCTGGTCGTCATGTATTTCTTGGCATTTTACTTTGTGGAACTAAAAAAAGAAGTTACCTTTGCGAGTCAAAATAATAAAAATCGTCAAAGTCGGACGTTTTTTCGCGCATCAGTTTAAAATTGAATTTCGATCTATTAACTTTGTATAGAACGAAATATTGCTGGAAAAAGCTGAAGGCTGGTGGCGGTTGGTGAGGTACCTTAGCTCAGTTGGTAGAGCACAGGACTGAAAATCCTGGTGTCCCTGGTTCGATTCCTGGAGGTACCACCGCAAATCAAGGAGTTGCATATCATCTGCAACTCCTTTTTTTATTTACGGTCCCCCAAAGGAGTTCTGTTTTAGCATCCGATCATCTGCTCATATTAAAGGGGCTTTCCATCCAACCACGCACGATATTTAAGCCGCATGTTTCTTTGGTATTAAATTTTTATTATATTTATATCGTGATCAGTCAGGGTATTATAGCGTCACCTTTTGGTCCGATCAAACTTGAAAAAAGTGAAAAAGGACTGCGTAGTCTTCAGATCATGAAGGAATCCGAGGATGTTCTGAGTTTTGGCTATGATCAGGCTCTGCAATCGGTGGTTGATCAACTCAATGCCTATTTCAATGGCACGTTGCAGGATTTTAAAATAGCGTATGATTTGCGGGGTCACCCTGAGTTTTATATTCGGGTTTGGCGCGTGCTATCTACCATTCCATATGGGAAAACCAGAACGTATAGCGATGTGGCCCATTTTTTACAAAAACCTTCCGGTGCCCGTGCAGTTGGGAACGCCAGCGCGCACAATCCCCTCGTTATCGTGATTCCGTGCCACCGTGTTTTGGGTAAAAACGGTCGTCTCACCGGATATATGTATGGCAAAGACATCAAAAGACAACTGCTTCAACACGAAAGTCCCGCTCATTTTTCCCAACAAGGCAAATTCTCATTTGATAATGAATAAGCCATCAGGCTTTATCAAATAGAACCAAAATGGGGATAGGCGGGTCGACGACCATTCTTTTGGTTACTGATTTGAGGAATAATTGAGAGAAAAACCAACGTTGTCGATTCACAAGAACCAATAAATCCGGAGAATGTGAAACAATGGTCGAGTTAAGACCGTCCACAACATTTTCCTCGTCGATATATATGGCTTGAGATCGTTCTTCTCCAAACGTTTCGATCAATTGTTCCATCACTTCGGCTTTGTTACCGGATTCTTCTCTTCCGAAATGCACTACATCAATTTCAGAATTGTATTTGCGGACAAAATAGTCCATAGGAAATACTAAAGGTTTGGAATAGCCCCTCAAATCCGCTGCAAAAAGAATTTTGTGGAAGGTATGGAATTGTTTATCCTCAGTGACGATAAGCACAGGAATCTCTGAGGTTTTCATCACTGCCAGCGTGTTGGAGCCAAATTCATCATTTTTCCCGATACCATGAGGGCCCATGATAATCAGGTCTACACCCAATCTTGCGCCTTCCTTTTTCAGTACGGAAGGAAGGGTGCCTTTTACTTCCAAAGTGGATACTTTAGTATCTGGATTTTTGATTTTACCTTCCATATATTTCTGCTCCAGGTCTAAATCAGGTGGATTATCCGTGGGGATGTGTTCCAGAATTTCATCGGTGGTGACCAAAAGCGGGGTATACGTAATCGCATGAACAATGATAAATTCAACGGGCTCGTCAGTAAAAAGCTGGGCGGCATAATCCATACTGTGCCGTGCGTCGTTGGAAAAATCTGTAGGAAGGAAAATCTTTTTCATATGTGGAAGTTGTGTATGGTTCCTGAAGTTAAGATATAATTTTAAATCCACTTAATATCCCTCATCATTTTATAATCTCTGTTTTTGAAGGTTGCATTCCGGATTATGGGGTGCTTGTCGCAGACATTTTTACCTTAGTCATTCAATGGCATATTGAAAAAAATCGTTAAATTAAGCCACATTATGTACGGTTCCCGAAACGGTTGATGCATATAAGAAAGTAGAATTGAGCCTTGTAAAAAGGAAGTGGCCAATCATGATCATATGCAATAAGCTGATCAGGTGGCATGGGTGTAGAGAAACGGCATAAGATTATTTAGAATGGAAACTATGATACTAAAATATACATCTCATGATGAATCGACGTGAAGCGATGAAACGAGTGGCCGTTATCCTGGGTGGCAGTTTAACGATTTCCACGATAACCGTATTTCAACAAGGGTGTCAACGAAGCCCCGAGCGGATGCCCGGGGTTTTTTCGGATGAGGATGCCGATTTGCTCAACATTATTGGGGATATAATACTCCCGCCAACGGATACACCTGGTGCGGCCGCAGTCGACACTGGAGGATTTGCTGTGAAAATGCTCGAGGATTGCTATTCCGAAGAAGCTCGTACCAAGGTGACGACATTATTACGGGAAACCCTCCTGGATTTTAAGGACTTAACAACGGATGAGCAGGTACAAAAAATAACGGAAATCGATGGCTTGGCTTATTCCGAGAATGAAAATAAAGTAGACAACGGAGAGGAAACAGAGGAAGGAGACAAATGGGAAGCCTATAAAATGATCAAAGAGCTGACTTTGTTCGGGTTTTTTACCTCTGAACCCGGAATGACTGAAGTATTGGAATATGTGGAAATTCCCGGACGATTTGAGGGATGTGTTGAATTGAAGCCCGGACAAAAAGCGTGGGCATAACTCCAAAGCAAATCTGAAGATATGTATTTCAATAATCAAGCGAGACAAGAAAACGTATACGATGCGATCGTCGTAGGATCAGGGATTAGTGGGGGATGGGCTGCCAAAGAATTGTGCGAGAAAGGACTCAAGACCATCGTATTGGAGCGAGGCAGGAACGTCGAACACATCAAAGATTACACCACTGCCACGAAAAAACCCTGGGAGCTCGAGTACAGAGGCCGGGATACAATGGAAGTAAAAGAAAACTACCATATCCAAAGCCGTTGCTATGCATTCGATGAAGCCACTCAACACTTTTGGGTGAATGATAAGGAAAATCCATACAATGAAATCAAACCCTTTAATTGGTTGCGGGGATACCAGGTGGGAGGGCGGTCCCTGATGTGGGGACGACAAGTTTATCGGTGGTCACCAATGGATTTTGAAGCCAACGCAGAGGATGGTTATGGCGTCGACTGGCCGGTACGATACGATGATATCAAGGATTGGTATACCTACGTAGAGAAATTTGTCGGGATATCAGGTCGAAAAGAAAATCTTCCACAGCTTCCGGATAGCCATTTTATGCCACCCATGGAAATGACCTGTGTGGAAAAACATATGGCTGACCGGGTTCGCGAACATTTTAACGGACGTGTGATTACCATCGGCCGGGTAGCCAACCATACCGAAGGCCTGGATGGTCGTGGCCCGTGTCAGTTTCGCAATCTGTGCGCCAGGGGTTGCCCGCTGGGTGGATATTTTAGTAGCAATTCGGCGACGATACCTGCCGCACAGCGTACCGGGAATCTAACCCTACGCCCATTTTCGATCGTTACTGAAATCCTGTACGATAAAGACAAAAATCGAGCTACAGGAGTCCGGATTCTGGACGCGGAGACTAATGAATCCAAAGAATATTTTGCCAGAATTATCTTTTTGAATGCTTCGACGCTGGGCACAGCCTGGATTCTTCTGAACAGTACATCGGATGTTTTCCCCAACGGATTTGGAAATTCGAGTGAACAGGTTGGGCACAATTTGATGGATCACCATTTTGGTGTGGGGGCGTATGCGCGTTTTGATGGTTTCGAGGATCAGTATACCTATGGACGTCGGCCCAATGGAATTTATATTCCCCGCTTTCGAAATATATCCAAAGACACGATGCGAAGCGATTATGTGAGGGGTTTTGGTTACCAGGGTGGAGGTAGTCGGGGCCGCGGTATCGGAGGCCCGGCCGGAGTAGGCGCTGAGTTTAAGGAATCATTGACCGTGCCGGGACAATGGAGCCTGGGCATAGGATCCTGGGGAGAGCATTTGCCGTATTACGAGAATAAAGTGAGTCTAAACTATGATAAGACCGATAAATGGGGCTTACCAACCCTGGATATCGATTGTGAGTTTAAGGAGAACGAAATGGCTATGCGTAAAGATATGCAACAGAGTGCGATGGAAATGCTGGAGGCCGCAGGTGGAAAAAATGTTACAGGATACGATGATATGCCTCCTCCCGGACATTGTATACATGAGATGGGAACTGCCCGCATGGGTCATGATCCCAAAACTTCTGTGGTGAACAAATGGAATCAAATGCACGAAGCTCAAAACGTTTTTATCACCGATGGTTCCTTTATGTCCTCATCTGCCTGTCAAAATCCTTCGCTAACGTACATGGCATTTACGGCCAGGGCTTGTGATCATGCCCTGAAGGAACTGAACAAGCAGAACTTGTAGAAGAACAATTCTACTCCGTAATCGAAGTGTTCTCGCATCTATTGGTAAATTACTGTAGTGTTTTTCCTTAAGGGATCAGGCATTAAGTTCGTGATATGTATTAAAGGTTATTTTTTGTCCTATCCATGAAGCTAAACCGAGGATAGCCTTAGCTACATAAGGCTTTAGATGATGAAGACAGGACGAAAAAGAATCCGTCTATGTGTCACGAATTTAGTGACTGGTGCACTCGTTCTATCTGCCACGACCGCCCGGACCGCCGGGCACACCTTGTCCCCGACCTCCTCCGGTATCCCTGAAATCATAAATAACAGACATCAGGAGGTATTGGGATAAGGATTTCCGTTGTCCATCCACGATATTGTTGAAATTAACATACCGATAAAAGTCGATGTTCTGATCGAGAATGTCATATGCGCTCAACCGCAGCGTTAGTTTTTTGCTCGGCAGGATCTTTTTGTTGATCGCAGCGTGCCAGATGAAACTTGTTTTCCGGAATCCTGGCGTGGTCTGGGGAATATATTGGTAGGTTAAGTCGTTTTGGATTTCAAAATTCCAGGGTAGATACAGCGTAAAATCTGCTGATGCCCTGTGATTGAAAATATTCACGTCTCTATAATCCACCTCAGTATATGTATTTCGATTCAGATTCAAACTATACCGTGGTGAAAAGTCAATCACATCATTGTAGTTGTAATTGATCGTCAGACCCCCTCCCACGTTGGAGTAATGAGATACCCCTTCCTGGCCGTTGATAATGAATGGTCCCGTTCCGATATTACCGTTGACATCCAGGTCTACACTGATTTTTTGATTTTCGAGTTCAAAAGTCCGGTTGATGCCCGTTCCTCCCCGAATGTTGTAGGCATCCGCAGCGTAATTGATGGGTTGGGTGAAGGTAACTCCGCTACCGTCCACTCTGGACGTGTTAATAATGTTATCGTTCCGGTAATCACCCCCGAGGAACAAACGATATTTCCATACCCGGGCGTAGGAGTATTTTGAAATCCAAACGCTGTGCGACCGGATCGGTTTTAGATCCGGATTTCCCTCATAGATGTACAGAGGATTCGTATTGTTGGCGATGGGCTGCAGTTGGCTGATGTTGGGTGTATCATAATCGTATCGGTAGAACAACCGCCAACCATCAAGAACCACCCTGAATCGCGGATTGAAAAATTTGTAATTTTCTTTGAAATCAGGGATTTCATCTCCAAATTGATTGTTGTAGTTCAGAAAGTTGAAGTCGAGATCCAGGCTGATTTGTACTTTTTCTTTTTGATACCGGATGCTTCCGCCTACTTCGGTTTCTTTCTGATCCCGCTGCAGACTGCTGGTCAAATTATCTACGATGGTCCAGACATTGTCCTGAACGAATTGTTGTTTGGTTTCGACATCATTAAATCGGCTACTCGGTTCGTACTCCAGCGACAAATCGACAAACCAGTTTTCACCAATCGGCTCCGTGTAACGAAGATCCACTTCAAAGCTTTGGTTGTTGGTAAATTCGTTTCGTAACTGGTCAAGGAATGCGAGGGAATCCATGGGTGTGAGGAAATACGTCCTTTCAAAGTTGGACAACAGTTCCCCATCGCTTTTGCTCTTACTAAACGAGGACCTGAAGCTGATGTTCCGGCCTGCGTCATTCAATTTTCGGTTAAAATAAACCCTGGCGTTCATCCCCATATTGGTCGAATAGGGATCTTCTCTCGTGAAAAAATTCTGAATCAGATTATCCCGGTCGTTGAAAGCAGATGATTCTTCGTTGATGGAGGGACGTTCTCCGTCCGATTTGTTCAGCGATATATTCAAGTTTAATTGGGTTAAGGTATCGATTTCCCAACGTAAACCTCCCGTGATATTATGCCCCTGACTTTCCGACTCGCCCTCACTTTCAGAATTGTAATAGAATACGGAATCGGGTCGGATGGTTTGCTGTTTAAATGTTTTAGATCCGAATTCGAGGGTATTATTGGAATAAAAATACTGCAAATTCATTTTAGCGCCTCCATACGTCGCATTGAGGTTTGCACCACCCAACAACGAAGTAGGGAATCCAGCTCCTTCAGAGCCAAAAGATATCCCGTCTATGCCTCCGCCTCCTCTCCAACCTCTGCTTCGGGTTTCGAAGCTGCCCAAACTCAACACTTCGTTCATCGACAGGTTGGTTCTGGACAGGTTGTTGTAATATCCGACCACACTAAATTGATAGTTCTCCCGAAAAGAATTGACAATACCACCTGTTTCGAATCGATCCGTCGTACCCGCCCCTGCATAAACTTTTCCAAAGGCCTTTATTTTAGCGTCTTTCTTCAACTTTAAATTAATAATCTGACTGACCTCATCGTCTGCGAGGAGTCTCTGTGGGTCTTCTTCCCGGTCATCGGTAATCTGAACAGAACTGATCATATCGCTGGTCAGGTTTCGCAAAGCAATCCGGGGATCTCCGCCGAAAAAGTCTTTCCCATCCACCTGTACTTTCGTTACGGCCCGGCCATTGGCAGTCACGTTGCCCTGATTATCGACCACTACGCCAGGTAGCTTTTTAATCAAATCCTCTACGGTGGCACCGTCTCTGGTCAGGAAGGCTCCGGCATTAAACTCCAGCGTGTCATCTTTCATCATGATGGGCGGTCGTTCGGCAAGCACCAAAATTTCATCGATTGTCTGGGATGATGTGACCATTTGAATGGTCCCAAAATCTTTTGAGGGCTGGTCTGCTGTCAGTTCAAAATCCTCCCGCACAGGTTCATAACCCAGAAAGGAAATGATAATCCGCATCTGTTCTCCCAGGGGAAGGCGTCTAAATGAAAAGGAACCGTCGTCCTCGGTGAGCACGTAATCGATTAATGAGGTATCCGCTGATTTGTAAATAGTAGCCGTGGCAAATGGCAAAGGCTCGCCTGCATTGTTCAGCAAAATTCCCTGCGCTTCACCATTCCGCTGTGCCGTCACGGCAGTGACCAGGAAAAATAGAATGAGAGTTGTAAAAGATAGTTTAAACATGGTTTGGGTTTGAAACAGTTTCCCGTATTTTTTGGTTAAAAAGGCTCCATAATGAACTTTCCCCAATTTTCGTTACAATATTAATTTTATACTGATAGATTCCAATCAAAATCCTGTGTACGACGTATTCACATGGGTGAACATCACGATATTTTTAACGAGTATTCATTTATACGTGATTTGACCATCTTTAAGTATTAAATGCCGGTTCAAAAAGGCAGGTTTGTGGTCATCTCGGTGCGTGACAAAGATAACCGTTTGTTGAGATTGGCTGTGGAGGGCATTGAGGAAGTGATTGTTTTGACGGATTTTATCAAGACTAAAATCTTGATATGGCTCATCCAGGACCAGTATTTTACTGCTTTTGAGGTAGGTGGCCAGTAGGAGCACTTGTCGTTTGATATCGGGACTGACCCCGGTAAAAAGGTGGTTCCGAAGATGATTCATTCCAAACCAGGTGAGCAGGCCGGAGATAAGGGAATCAGGGGGCTGTACGGTATTGAGGTATGGGGTCTTCAATTGGTGGTAGAGGGTTTCTTCGAGGGTTTTGGAGGAATTGAAATACTGGAAAAAATCGGAACCAAAGTACGCTATCAGAGCCTTCCTGTCCCATATGGAATGACGGCCATAGGGAACTCCAAAAAGCAGGATCGGCTGACTATATCCTTGCGGATTGTCCGAATTGATCAAACTGATTAAAGTGCTTTTCCCCGCTCCATTGGGGCCCTGGATGTTCCATTTATCACCAGTGTGGACCGTCCAGTGGATATCGTTCAATATTTTTCGACTGCCGTACTGGATGTTCACCCCCGACATCTGAATTTGGATTTCTTGATTGATGTCGTTTAAAAATGTGGATTGATAGCGATGGAACGCTTCGATCAGTGCAGGATCCAAAGCGTCGAATGAATCGGAGGTACGGCCTTCATTTTTCACTTCATAATTGACTACTGCGGGATGGTCGATCGGATGGTCGGAGGTGAAAATGAGGATATTTTCCGATCCTTTGAACCTGGTAATCAAATCGAGAATGGTCAATTGCCAACGCAAATCAAGTCCTTTGAGAAGGTCGGGGATGATTAAAAGTCCGGGCGGGTTCATCAGCGATTCACAAACCGAGAAGCGTTGCCATTCACCTGATGAAAGTTGGAGTAAGGGTTTGTCCCACAGCGTTTGAAGCTCAAAAGCCTGGATACGATCCGGTAAATCCGGCACCCTGAATTTTTCATCAGCAGCGGATATTCGCTCCCTCACGGTTTCACCTTGTTTGTTGTATGAAGCTTGATACCGTTGTTGAAAAAACGGTCCTTCATGACGGTGTCTGTTGATGTATTGAGAACGAGTGGGCATGATTACCACTCGATTATTTGAGGATTCCAACCGGGGAAACAATTCTTTGGAAAGTGTTCTCAGCTCGGCCGTCTCTGGTAAATGTGGACCATGGAGGCACCAAAGAGACTGCCGGGGATTTGATTTCAATTCCCGTATAATTTCTTTCCATTCCATCCGAAGAATTTGAAGGCGTTAAGGAAAATCACAATATACTCCACTTTACAACAGATGTCAACAGGGACAGAGGTAAAACATATGAAATGAAGTTATCCGCCGATCCGGATTACCTGTCCTCTGGATCCACCCTGGGCATTGGTTTTGCGGAAATCATAAATCAACGAAAGCATCAAATACCGGGTTAAAGATTTTTGTTGAAAATCGTTAATCGTATTGTATCGGACATGCCGATTAAAATAAACATTTTGATCAAGAAGGTCGTAGGCCGAAAGTCGTATAGTCAATTTCTTGCTTTTTAAAAGTTTTTTATTCAGCGCTGCGTTCCACATCAAATTGCTGGTGGGGAATCCAGGAATGGTATTTGGTTGATAGGTGTAGCTTACATCGTTTTGAAATTCCATGTCCCACGGAAGATGGACCGTGAAATCCCCAGCCAACCGATGATTGAAGTATTTTAACTGCGGATAATCCACTTTTTCGTATATGCTATGGTTTAAGTTTATAAAATATCGGGGTGAGAAATCCAAAATATCATTGAGGATGTAATTTAGGGTAAGACCTGTTCCTATGCTTTTATTTTTGGAGATACCTTCCAGTTCGTTTACGAGGAAAGGGGTCGAATTATAATTCAGGTATAAACTAAGATCCATCGTCAACTTTTGATTATTCCTTTCAAGGGTGTGATTGAGGCCTGCTCCAGAATATACACTTGATACATTTCCCGGATGGTTGATGGGGCGGGAATGCGTTACCCCACCAGCATCGATTCTGGTTGTATAGATGATGTTTTCATTATAGAAATTTCCACCCATATATACGCGATATTTCCATTTGCCGGAAAATGCGTATTTGGACAGCCATAGGTCATGGTTTCGATATGGGGTCAAATCTGGATTACCTTCCTGGATATACAATGGGTTGGTGTTATCCGTGATCGGATGCAACTGGTTGATGTTGGGAATACTGTAATTGTATTGATAATTGAGACGCCATCCATCAAGGTTAATCTGCACACGAGGGGTTAAAAACTGGTAGTTCTCGTCAAATGTGGCAAATTCTTCGTTGAAGTAGTTGGAAAAGGCCAGGCTTTCATAACTCAGATTCAGATTGACCTGGACCTTGGCTTTTTGGTATCGGAATCCTACGGTACCTCCGACTTTATTTTCTTTTCTTTCAAAGTCATTGGATAGTTCATCGACAATGGTCCAATCGAAATCCGGAGAAAAATGCTGTCTTGTATCGATTTTGTTACTTCGACTGCCTGGTTCGTATTTTACGGACAAATCCAAAAAGGTGTTTTTGATCAGCGGTTCCGTATATCTCAGATCGAATGAAAATGATTGGTGGTTCGCATACCTGGCCCGTAATTGGTCAAAAAAGATGAGGGAATCGATCGCGTTATGAAAGTAAAACCGTTGAAAATTGGATAGCAGATCATGGTCCTCATTGCTTTTGTTGAAAGAGGCGTTCATCCCCAGGTTACGCCCCTTATGGTTTAGTCTTTTGTTAAAATACAACCGACTTGACAGGTTCATATTCGATGAATTCGGATTCTCGCTGGTCAGAAATTCCTGGATGATGTTGGATGGGTTGTTGAAGGCGGAAGTTTCTGAATTGGTGGAAGGTCTCGACCCTCGGGCTACTGTGAGATCTGCGTTAAAGTTAAGCTGGGTAGTCGTGTCAATGGTCCATCTCAATCCTCCAGTGATGTTGTGCCCCTGACTGGTGGATTTCCCTTCATTGTGGGAATCGTAATAAAAAATAGAATCTGGTCTCAAGGTGGTTTCTTTGAACGTCTTATTCTCAAACTCGTTTTGGTAATCGCTATAAAAGTATTGGAGAGACATTTTGGCTCCACCAAGGGTTACGTTGGCATTGGCACCACCAAAAAGGGATAAGGGCAATCCAGCCCTGGTGTTGCCGGTGTTTAAACCATTAATGCTCAGTCCTTCTGCCGAATAATCCACCCGTTGTGCCTGAAAGCTTCCCAGGCTGAGCATTTCATGCATGGATAGGTTGGTCTGGGTGAGGTTGTTATAATACCCTACAAAACTCAATTGCAGGGTATCATCAAAATTGTTGACAATTCCTCCGACTTCAAACCGATCATTGGTTCCCCCTCCGGCATAAGCTTTTCCAAAAGCCTGAATTTTGGCATCTTCCTTGAGTTTTAAGTTGAGGATTTGACTGACTTCGTCAGCAGCTTTCAGGCGAAGGGGATCTTCTTCCCGATCTTCTGTGAGTTGGACCTTATCGATCATATCGCTGGTCAGATTACGCAGTGCTACCCGGGGATCACCTCCGAAAAAATCTTTACCATCGACCCGGACCTTGTTAACCGGTCGTCCATTGGCGGTTATATTCCCTTCGTTGTCTACCACCACGCCTGGAAGTTTTTTGACCAAATCCTCGACCGTAGCTCCGTCCCTGGTTTGAAACGAAGCCGCATTAAATTCGATAGTGTCATTGTGCATGACGATAGGAGGTCTTTCGGCCTGAACCAGTATTTCATCAAGAGTTTGGGAAGTCGGTACCATTTGGATCCGATCCAGGTCTTTTAACTTGTGTTGTGATGTCAATTCAAAGTCCTCGCGGACTGGTTCATATCCGAGGAATGAAGCAATCACCCGTAATGGCGTGTTGAGGGGAAGTCTTCTGATCCGAAACGACCCGTCATCTTCACTTAGTACATAGTCGATCAGAGAAGTGTCGGCTGCACGGTATACGGTGACGCTAGCAAAAGCAAGTGGCGTGTCGTTTGTGCCCTGTAATGTTCCCTGGATTTCACCATCATTTTGACTGAACGCGGTCTTTCCCAAAAGAAAGGAGAAAGAAATAATGAGCAGAATTCTTATCATCGGGCTTATTTGAAAATGATGGTTACAGTTAATAACGTAAAATAACGTTATTAATCGCATGAATTCGTATAAAAAATTAATTTTAACATAAAGCAGGGAAATTTTCAGTGAAGTACTGGTTATGGTCAGGAATTGACCCGTACGGCATTGGGTTAGGGGGTGGGTTATGAGGTACTTTTGCCTGGCGAGCTGCGGATATCAGATGTTTGGGAAATATTGTTACAGTCAAACGCCGGGGGCGCCCTTACGGGTGTGGGTTAGAGTGTGGGTTTGAGTTTGAGGGGATTGTTCCTGGCGAGGCGCGGATATCCGGATGTTTCGGAATTTGTGTTAGCCAAACGGCTTTACACCCAAACATTAAAGCGCCCAAGCGCTTTAATTTCGACAATTGAATATCAAGTAGTACTTTTGCCCACAGCATGACGTTTTCGATATTTTAATAACAGGATTATGATCACGATAACTTTCCCCGACGGAACCGAAAAACAATTTAAGGCCGGAATAACCGGGATGGAAATTGCACAATCCATCAGTGAAGGACTGGCCCGCAATGTATTGGCTGTAGGGGTGAATGGACAAACATGGGATCTCAATCGTCCGATTAAGGAAGATGCGAACGTCATTCTGTATACCTGGAATGATCCGGCCGGAAAAGAAACTTTTTGGCATTCCTCGGCGCACCTGATGGCCGAAGCCTTGGAATCTTTGTATCCCGGAGTGAAATTTGGAATCGGTCCACCAGTAGATCAGGGGTTTTACTACGATGTGGATTTGGGGGACCGTCAGCTGGGGCCTGAGGATTTGAGCAAGATTGAAGAGAAAATGGTCGAACTGGCGCGGGAAAAGAACGAATACCTACGACGGGAAGTCGATAAAGCAGACGCCGTTGCCTATTTTCAGGAAAAAGGTGATGAATACAAGCTCGAATTACTCGATGAACTTGAAGATGGGACGATTACGTTTTATACCCAGGGGAACTTTACCGATTTGTGCCGAGGTCCGCACATTCCAAATACCGGATTCATTAAAGCCATTAAACTGACCAATCTTGCCGGTGCTTATTGGCGGGGAGATGAATCGAGGAAAATGCTGACCCGGATATATGGCATCACATTTCCCAGGCAAAAGGAGCTGAAAGCATACCTTGAAATGGTAGAAGAAGCCAAAAAGCGCGACCATCGGAAATTAGGGGCAGAACTGGAATTGTTTATGTTTTCCGATAAGGTGGGCGCAGGACTTCCGATGTGGTTGCCAAAAGGTCAGGCCATCCGGGAACGTCTCCAAAAATTTCTTCAGGCGGAGCAGGAAAAAAGGGGTTATAAAACGGTGATAACACCCCATATTGGTAAAAAGGAATTGTACGTGACGTCAGGCCACTATGCCAAGTATGGTAGCGATAGCTTTCAACCCATTAAGACACCACGGGAAAATGAGGAATTTTTATTAAAACCAATGAATTGTCCTCACCATTGTGAAATTTATAAACACCGGCCGCATTCTTACCGCGAACTTCCAATCCGGATTGCGGAATTTGGTACGGTGTATCGCTACGAGCAAAGCGGGGAACTGCACGGATTGTCCCGCGTGCGGGGATTCACGCAGGATGATGCTCATATCTTTTGTACGCCGGAGCAATTAAAAGACGAATTTCTCAATGTTCTGGATTTGACAAAAACGGTCCTGGATAAAATGGGATTTGATGAATTTACCGCTCAGATCTCCCTTCGGGATCCGGCCACCCCTGAAAAATACCTCGGTACTGCAGAAAACTGGGATCTGGCTGAACAAGCAATTATTGACGCGGTGGCCGAAGTCGACCTGGAGACGACTACTGAGATCGGGGAGGCGGCTTTTTACGGCCCCAAACTGGATTTTATGATCAAAGATGCACTGGGCAGGTCGTGGCAATTGGGGACCATTCAGGTGGATTACAATTTACCCGAGCGTTTTGAACTCGAATACATTGGCGCTGACAATCAGACCCACCGACCGGTGATGATCCACAGGGCGCCGTTTGGCAGTATGGAGCGTTTTATGTCCATATTGATCGAGCATACTGCTGGAAATTTTCCCCTGTGGCTTGCGCCGGAGCAATTTGTCATTATCCCTGTTTCGGAACCGTACCACGAGTACGCCTACGATCTTAAATCGTATCTGGCCAGCGCGGATATTACAGGGGAAGTGGACGATCGCAACGAAACGATCGGTCGAAGGATACGGGATGCTGAAGTGAAGAAAATCCCTTTCATGCTCATCGTAGGTGAAGAAGAACAAAATTCCGGATCGGTTTCAGTTCGAATGCACGGTCAGGGGGATAAAGGAACGATGACCAGATCAGCGTTTGTCGAATATTTTGAGGAGGTGAAGGAATCGCAATAAACTCCTTGATGCGAAAGATGATTCAAGCCGGATATTGGAATCCCTGATGTGAGTTATTCAGCTATCCCTCTTTTATTTCCATCGATGCAGGATAGTATCCCCGAAATAACCCTGACATCATCAATTTCCCAAGAACTACAGTAGCAGATTACCGTTGTGTTCCTTCGGGAAACTGTACCTTTTCCGGTGCTGAGTTAAGTGCTGGTAAGGCCAGTTTGAGAATCCTGTTTCGTCGGCCTGTAGTATCAGTGGGTTCGACCGGGTAACTCACCACTGCTTCCAGCCAGGCAAATTTATTCACCCGAAAATAGACGTTGGGTTGCCATTTTATTAACCTGGCGGGATCGTAGTTCGGATATTTTTCTTCAAAATCTCTGGAAGCGGCTTCCAGTAAACATTTTTCGACAAATTGAAGATCGCTTGTATAGGCTACCTGGATGGGCGTTTCGTTCCAGATAAAAGGGACGTATGGCCCGGAATAATTGATGACATCAGATTTTAGAATAATGCTGTTGGGGAAATAGATGATTCGACCGCTTTGCCGGTCATTTCCCAGGTAATCCCCGCTGCACTCCAGAATAGCAGTATCCAGATAGTTGATTTCGACAACATCCCCCCGTAACGAATCCAATTGGATCCGATCCCCCACCTTATAGGGTTGCCGGAAAACAATATACAGCCAGGCGATAAAGGATGTAATAGGGGCCTGGAGGGCAAAACCCAAAACCAAAGATATCAAACCAAAACTGACTGCAATCGCGTACAGATTTTGGAACAGGAAAGCGATAATCACGATAATAATGAGCACAGTAGTAACCAACCTGGTGATGCTCAGCAAGTTGTATTTTTCTCCTTGCGAAGACTTTCGGTTGATGATGATATTTTCGGTAAACCGTCCTATCAACAAAATGATCGCAAAAATCGAAAGACTCATCGTGATTTTCGATAATACGGGATAGTAAGGCTGTAAAGCACTGATTACCCGGAGCTCCAGAAAGAAATGAGATCCCAGAGCCAATCCCGCAAAGAAGATATAGCCCCGTAAATCGTGTTTCTTTTCCTCAACGGTTATTGTAAAATCTTTAAAGGAATACTTATTTCTTTTTGCCATGTCGAAATACAGATATTGGGCGAAAATAAAAGCGAGTCAGAAATTCGCACTGATAAGTTGAATAGCTGAAATCCTCGTAAATCACCAGAAGCCAGGTGTTGGAATTTTATTCGAAATACCCATGATACATTTTCATCCGGTCTACCATTTCCGTCGTGATTTCTTCCAATCCAGTTGTATCACTGGCTTCTCTCAGCGTGCTGGCTTGTCTTATCAGGGGCAAAAACCAAATATGCAGAGCATGGTCAGCTTCTCCTTCCATAGTACACTCCCTGATCATAATATTGATGGCTTCATTGACATCTTCTCCGAATCTCTTATAATCGGCCAGGCTTTTGTCCCCGCTCTCCAAAAACTGTTCACCAATCGATATAATTCTGTCGGCATTTTTATTGGTCGGTTCATCAGCTTGCCATTTCTCACCATTATTGAGTTTTAAAGTTTCATCGATCATCTCATCATGACCATGGCTACCTTCTCCATGGCTGATGGGATCCTGGACCTGCGTGGTGTGGTCGTGTGTGTCATGATCATGGTGGTCTTCATCGCTGTGGCCAGACCCATTATTACAGGAGGAGAATACAAGGATGATAAAGAGAAATCCTATTGGTAATAACGATTTTTTAATATGTGCATTCATAAGGCGCGGGTTGGTGAATTACATAATGGACGATAATCTGGAGGGTATTATTATGTTTCGTCCTCTTTCAAATATAACAAAAGAATATCGAATTATTCACTGAAACAGGACCTCATCTACAAAAACCCAGCCCTTGTCTCCTTTCCCCGGATGCCAATCGGGTAACCGGGCAACCGGGCTGAAGGAGAGTCGCAGTTTATCAGTGAAAACAGGCTGATTACTTTGGACGGAGATGTAATATTTTTCATAATCGACCTGTTCGTGAAGCATTTCGGGGGCTTCAGTGGTGGATTTGACCCAGTTATTTCCATCCCAAAACTCCACTTCCACTTTTGCAGGTGGAAAAATGTATGAAGGAGTTTTTGTCAACCCACTCAATATTATTTTTTGTAATTCGATGGGTTGGTCAAAGGCAAAACCTATGATCCCTTCATTTTCCCGATAGGCCAGATAGTTTTTATCTTCATGAACTTTTTCCCCGGCCAAAAGGTCAATGACGGTGCCCGGTCCATTTCCGGTGTAACGGGGATTGGGATCGGACTCAAACCATACACTATCTGGTTTGTGCCGGGTCGCCAAATACGATTTCTCCAAAACAGGACTACTGATCCATCCGGATTTGAAAGCTTTGACCTTGACATGAATATCATCCCGGATGGTTATCGGACCGTCGTAAAGCGGGGAATTCAAGCTGTCAGGATCGCTTTGATCGGTGGTGTAACGCAATTCCACCCCTGGAATGGGATGTTCCATAACCAACTCCATCGTCGATTCGTAAAATGAGGATTCGGGTTTGATGGTCGGGGAATTTAATGCGATTATTTCGTTACCAAAAACGGTCGATTCTCCGATGATCTGGACACCTGGAAACTCTCTGGAGAGGTTGTTAATCGAATTGGAATCCACGGGAGTATTCCAGACATATATTTTTTTCACCGGGTTCACCTGGAGCATATTTCGCAGACCATTTTCGGTGATTTTGGTTTCTGTTACATATAATTTCTGCAGTTCCTTCAGCCCCTGAAGGTGTACCAAACCACCGTCCGTCACCTCGGTACCATTCAGATTCAGGACTTGCAGATTTTGAAACCCGGCAACCGTGGTGAGCGACTCGTCATCCA
>CALGAA010000070.1 GCA_937952445.1 uncultured Bacteroidota bacterium
TCTCATTCGTTAATTGCCAAACAATCCCTTGAATTTTTCTCTTCCCAAAGGGGATCGGATGTACGAATTCGGCTACATTCATATGCATTTTCGTGGGTTGAAGGTATTGGCCCAGGGTGATCACGTCGCAGCCGTGCTCGCGCAAGTCATCCATCGTGGCGAGTACCTCGTCGCGGGTTTCCCCCAGACCGACCATGATGCCCGATTTTGTCCGTTTCCCATAGTCCTTGGTACGGCGAATCTGCTCCAGGCTACGGTCGTACTTGGCCTGCGGTCGCACCAGTCGATACAACCGGGGAACCGTTTCCATATTGTGCGAAACGACTTCCTGCCCCGCACTGATCATCCGTTCCAGAGCCCACCATGTAGCTCTTACGTCCGGAATCTACGTCTCAATGGTCGTACCGGGACTTTTTTCCTTAACCGCCCGAACGGTCTGAAACCAGATTTCAGCCCCACGGTCCTTTAGTTCATCCCGGTTGACCGAAGTGATCACCGCGTGCTTGACCTGCATTAGTGCAATGGCTTCGGCCACGCGATTGGGTTCGTCTTCGTCGTATTCCGGAGGACGGCCCGTCTTGACCGCACAAAACGAACAGGACCGCGTACACACGTTGCCCAGGATCATAAAAGTAGCCGTACCTGCTCCCCAGCATTCACCCATGTTGGGACAATTCCCGCTTTGACAAATCGTGTGGAGGTTATATTCGTCCACCAGGCGGCGAACTTTTTTATAGTTTTCCCCGATAGGAAGCTTGACACGCAACCAATCGGGACGTTTTTGACGTTTTTCTGTGATAGGTAGTTCTATCATAATTGTGGGTTTTTATATCGTCTGACAAGGTCAGGAAATGGCGGATTTACTTCCGCTTCCCGAATTGCAAAGATACGTAAAGATTTAGAAAGAATGGTTTTGCAGACTGATTCACCATGAGTGGAATGGAGGTAAAATAAAAATCCATCATCAGTCCGATTTCGGTGGCAAGGATCAACCGATCATCTTTGCTCCAGTCAAAATGCATGCCCCCCTGCGCGTGGATGCCTGGTGCAAATTCCATTTCGCCGAGGCCTTTTCGAAAAGGAGCACGGCCAAATATATCTTCGTCGTTGAGAAAAGCTTCCCGTGTCTCTTCAGAATATTTAATGTCTTTGAAATTCCGACCACTAATGCCGTCGGTCTCGTTGACCACTTGTATGTAATACGGCTTGATCAGTCCGGCGGATATCCCGTAGCGATAGGTATATCCCACCAACACGTTTTTCTTGGAGGTTTTTTCACTCAGAAAGACCGTTTGACCCTGGCTGGCACGGAGGGTGAAAAGGGAATTTTGCTTTCCGTAGGTGTAGTTCTTAAAGAAACCCCTGCTTATGCTCGATTTTAGGGACTGCAACCCGCTGTTCATTTCCTTTGGATGTCGGATTTGCCCCACCTCGATCTGATAATATTTATCTGTATAATAGTTGGGAATTTGACCAAACCGGTACCCGAATTGCATCCCCCCGGGAGATAGCTTTATAGTCACCTGGCTGCTATGGGTGTATATCTGTTGCTTTGAAGGCTGCACGGGCTTGGGCCATTGGATGGCTTGCGCCTCCATTTCCGATGCGAACGCCAGTATGGCGCCCAACAGGAAATATACAAATCTTCCTTTCATATTCGCTTGGCTCCGTTCCCAATTTACTAAAATTATCCTATTTTTCTAATTGTAACGTGTTATATTCGCTCAATTTAAACAAATTTTAATCGTCAGGCATGGTATCTCCAACTACTGTTTTAATCGTTATTGCAGCATATTTTGGTGTCCTGATCCTGATTGCGCGATTCACTTCCCGCGGATCAACAAACGATGATTTCTTTATCGGCAACCGTGAATCCCCATGGTACGTGGTTGCTTTTGGGATGATCGGCGCTACACTTTCCGGAGTTACTTTTATCAGCGTTCCAGGCTGGGTCGCGGATTCTCAATTTTCATATATGCAGATGGTCATGGGCTATGTTTTTGGCTATCTCGTTATTGCGTATGTATTGATGCCGACGTATTATCGTCTCAAACTCACTTCGATTTATGGATATCTTGATCAGCGGTTTGGACGGGCGAGTTACAAAACCGGTGCGAGTTATTTTCTACTTTCGAGAACAATCGGGGCGTCGTTTCGACTCTTTCTGGTGGCCATCGTATTGCAACAATTTTTGATGGACCACGTCGGGATACCTTTTTGGATTACGGTTGCATTGACGATCGGGCTCATATGGGTATACACCTACAATGGAGGTATTAAAACCATTATATGGACCGATACGATCCAAACAGCAAGTATTCTGATCGTACTTGTATACGTTACGGTTTACATTACCAATTATTTTGACTGGTCCTTCACGGAGATGATTTCAGAAGTGCGGCAGAGCGATTACAGTCAGGTATTTTTCTTTGAAGGAGGTTGGTCGGATCCAAAGAATTTCTGGAAACAGTTTTTTGCGGGTATGTTTATCACCATCGTTATGACCGGACTCGACCAGGATATGATGCAAAAAAATCTCAGCATTCGAAATTTGAAAGACGCGCAGAAAAACATGAATACCTTCAATGTGATCTTGTTTTTTGTTGTAGGACTTTTTCTTCTTTTGGGAGCCCTTTTATATCTGTATGCCGAATCAATTGGAGTGGGAATACCGACCAGGATTGTAGGGGGTAAAGCTGTTCCTTCCTCCGACCTTTTATTTCCCACGCTGGCCATGGAACACCTGGGACCGGTCATCGGAGTCATGTTTTTGATTGGACTGATCGCCGCAGCATACAGCTCTGCGGATTCCGCCCTTACCTCACTCACCACTTCGTTTTGTATTGATATACTTGGTTTCGAAAAATCCTCGCGACCGGAAAAAGAAAAAGTCGCCACCCGACAAAGAGTTCACATCGGTTTTTCTGTCCTGTTGTTCCTGATTATTCAGGTGTTTTGGTGGATCAATAACGAAGCCGTTATTTCCTCGTTATTCACCGTGGCGGGATATACCTATGGTCCTTTATTGGGATTGTACGCATTTGGATTTTACTCCTCGCGTACTGTTCGCGATCGCTGGGTGCCTCTCGTATGTATTTTGTCGCCGATCCTGAGCTATATTCTCAGTGCTAATTCTGAGGCGTTATTGAATGGGTACCAATTTGGGTTTGAAATTCTATTGGTCAATGGAATATTTACACTGATCGGTTTGTGGATCGTTTCAACATCATCGAAACCAATCTCCAATTAATTTCTCATACTGATCAATCCCGGTTGACTCGTTCGATTTTGGCCCCCAGAGCCTGCAGTCTTCGATCGATAAATTGATATCCTCTATCGATTTGCTGGACGTTGTGAATGATGCTTTCGCCTTCGGCCGACAACGCTGCGATCAGCAAAGCCACACCTGCCCGAATATCCGGCGAGCTCATTTGTATTCCACGGAGGTTGTTTTCCCGGGCCATTCCGATGACCGTCGCCCGGTGCGGATCACAAAGAATGATCTGAGCACCCATATCGATCAATTTATCGACAAAAAACAACCGGCTTTCAAACATCTTTTGATGGATAAGAACACTCCCTTTCGCCTGGATGGCTACCACGAGGATAATACTCATCAAATCGGGAGTAAATCCGGGCCACGGACTATCGTAAATGGTCAGAATTGAACCATCGATGAATTTCTGAATCTCGTAGGGTTCGCTCCCATGAATCATCAAGCTCGTGTCTCTTCGTTCGATATGCACCCCTATCTTCTCAAAAGTATCCGGTATGTTCCCCAGAGTCTCGATGTCGATATCCTTGATTTCCAAATCCGATCTGGTCATAGCGGCCATTCCGATAAAACTTCCGACTTCGATCATATCGGGAGAAATGGTGTGATCTGCCCCATCCAGTTCGTCCACGCCATTGATGACCAGGAGATTGGATCCTATTCCCGAAATTTTTGCTCCCATCCGAACCAACATATTTGAAAGCTTTTGGACATAAGGTTCACAAGCAGCATTGTAAATCGTAGTGGTTCCCGGTGTCAACACAGCAGCCATCAGCACATTGGCTGTCCCGGTTACGGAAATTTCGTCCATCAAAATGTAGGCACCCTGGAGTTTCCGGCCTGACAGAAAATAACTGTCGTATCGCTCGTCATACTCAAACGTGGCCCCCAGCTTGATAAAACCGTTGAGATGGGTATCGATCCGTCTTCGGCCAATTTTATCGCCACCGGGTTTGGGGACATAGGCTTTTTTGAATCGAGCCAGAAGTGGGCCGAGCAACATGACCGAACCCCTTATTTTCTGGGCATCCTCATAGTATTTGGGACTAAAAAGGTATTCCAAATCCAGATCATCGGCCTGAAATTCAAAGCTTTGATTCCCCAATGCCTTGATTTTCACTCCCAAACCTTCCAGAAGGGCCATCATTTTATCCACATCGACGATTTCCGGAACATTACGGATGATCACCGGCCTGGAAGTCATCAATACGGCACTCAGTATTTGAAGCACCTCATTTTTCGCCCCCTGGGGCGTAATAGATCCAGACAATTGGTGTCCTCCCTGGACGATAAACGATTGAGCCACTTTATTGGGATTTGAAATTTGAAAAGTTAAAGGTTCAAAATCAATAA
>CALGAA010000071.1 GCA_937952445.1 uncultured Bacteroidota bacterium
TTCAGGACTCTTAAATATACTGCTGGTCTGAGATATGGAACTTGTACTGATAAAGACTACTGAATTTAAATAATCCAAAAAAGACAATATGGCGGGCTGCCATGTCCCCGTTTATAACCTTGCCGTCATCAGTTTGTTACATGTTTATATATTGATTAATATATCTCAGGGAAATTTTCTTCACGTATTTGCTGGCGCACAAACTTTCTAAATCGAGCGCTCAAAAACGAACCAACAAAGGCATTTACCCCGATATTCTCAACGCAGCCTGCATCGGTACCAGGTATTATTATTTTGGACAATGCTGCGTTGAGGCAGAGCCTTATCGATCCCTGGGCTAATGCCTGGTAGGATCCATCTACGAAAAGGCGGGCTAGGTAGTGTTGTCAGGAGGCCTCTCATTACCGAGCCCGGGTATTCACTCAAAATCCGGGCATGGCAATCCCCCGATGTGGAATGGAAATGAATTTACTCTAAAAAATCTAATGTGAAAAAAAAGCCAGGAAATGCACAGGAGGCGGGCTTACCGATCCCCGGGCTAATACCTGGTAGGATTTATCTATGATTCGATTCAGTAGGCTTGTGGGCCAGACAATTCATGAGAATGATTGTCGATATATATTAATTTATAAGCTAAACCACATAAAGCCAAAGCTATATAAAGCTTTAGATGATGAAAATATGGCGAAAAATAATCCGTCAGAAGTGATGAGTCAATTCGTTTCCATTACTCAAACAGACTGATCAATTCGTCCTTATTCAATGATTTAAAGACATTCTCGTCGGTTTGAATGAGGTCTTCGGCTAATTTGTTCTTCTTAGATTGAAGCTTTAATATTTTTTCTTCCACCGAGTCCTTACAGATCATTCGATAAGCAAACACCGGTTTGGTCTGGCCAATTCGGTGGGTTCGGTCGATGGCCTGTGTTTCAACGGCCGGGTTCCACCAGGGGTCTATCAAATACACGAAATCGGCCTTCGTCAGGTTCAACCCCACGTTGCCTGCCTTCAGGCTTAGTAAAAATATTTTTATGTTCTCATTGGTGTTGAACTCATCAATGACGGCTTTGCGATTGGTAGTGCTCCCATCCAGGTAAGTGTAGGAGTACCCCGCATCATCCAGACGCTCTTTGATCAACGCCAGCATAGAAGTGAACTGAGAAAAGACCAATATTGAATGATTTTCCTGACCTACGACCTCATCGATTTGTTCCATTAGAGATTCGATTTTAACGGAGGTCGGAATTCCTTTCTCATCCTCCACCAGGCTGGGCGAATTACAAATTTGCCGGAGTTTAAGCAAACCTTCCAAAACCTTGATTTTATTCCGCTCCAAATTGTCTTCAGCCAATAAATTAGCCCGGATCTCATTTTTGACTTTATGGTAAAGCGTTTTTTGGTATCCTTCCATCTCACAGTACAAGATTACCTCGGTTTTCGGTGGCAACTCCCTGGTGACCTGAGATTTTGTCCGACGAAGGAGGAAAGGGTGTATGATTTTTTGCAGGAGTTCCCTGGCCTGGGAATCCCCCGATTTTTCGATGGGGTCTGAAAATTGTTTACGAAATTGAGATTTGGTGCCGAGTAATCCCGGGTTGATAAAATTGAATTGGGCGTACAGATCCATCGTACTATTTTCAATTGGAGTTCCGGTCAGGGTGAGTTTGTAATTACCTGACAGTTGCATGATCGACCGATATCGCATCGACGATGGATTTTTGATCGCCTGCGATTCGTCCAGTACGACATAGTGGAATTTATAATTTTTAACCCATTCGATATCGTTGGTCATCGTCCCATATGTGGAAATGATGATATCATAGTTTGAAAAATCAGCGGTACTCGAAGATCGCTGAGCCCCGTGATGGACCAGGTACGTCATGGTGGGGCTGAATTTTTCAATCTCGGAAACCCAGTTGTACATCAACGACCTGGGGACAACTACCAGGCTGGCAGGTCGGTTTTTTCGTTTCTGATCCGCCAGGATACAAAGAATCTGCAACGTTTTTCCAAGGCCCATATCGTCTGCCAGGCATCCACCAAATTGGTATTCATTGAGAAATTTAAGCCAATTGTAACCTTCCTTTTGATAGGGCCGTAGTTCTGCCTGGATCGATTTAGGTAAGGCAAAGGTTTTCATTTCCTTGAATTCGGCCAAACGTGCTTTTTTCTCCTGGATTTCCTTTAATATCTTCGGATCGTTGGAAAGATCAACGTATTGATCGATGGCGTTGAAAAGGAGCTTTGAAAGCTGGATCGAATCCTTTGTGATTTCAGCAGAATTGAGTAATCTCTGGGTGCGCAGTCGCCATTCCTCCGGGATGATGCCATACGAGCCATCCTTGAGTAATATGGATCGTTCACCTTTTCGTACCGCCCGGATCCAGTCCTTTTGCGGCACGGTTATATCCCCAAAGCGGATTGTAAAATGAATATCGAACCAGTCAGAATGATCGGTAATGACTTGTTCAAATTCGCCTCTATTGGGATTGAATGAAAACCCATTCAGATTCTCCCATCCCGTCACTTCTATCCCTGCTTTTTCACACATATCGGTAAATTCCAAAAACCACTGGTTTTCAGTAAAATCCTGGAGGTGTAGAGAGTGAAAACCCATTACTGCGGTGAGCTTATCCATTTTGGAATGGAGTTGATCAAACCATTGCTGAAATGACTCGCTAACCTTGCGATTGGGAATCCGAATGTAAAATGGTTCTTCTTCTGCAGGCTGACATTGTTCCGATAGTATGTTGAAATGGATTTGGGATGATTCCGGGCCCCTGACCTGTGGGGTAAAGTGGATGCGATTTCCATGCTGGGATAACACGATGATGCGGTGTTTTGTGGAAATCGGCTGTACAAACTTCGAATCCAGTTGTGTGGGATCTATCTGATAATAGTTGATAAACCGGGAGATCCCTTTTCGTAAAGTTTGGAGGTCTTTTTTTGAGAATAAAAAGTTTTTCTCTTTTCCAAATTCAGATATGAAACCAAAGGTCGTAGCTGAATAGAATACATGTGCCCTGGATTGATTATATAAAAAGTAATTGCATTTGTGGGTAAGGGCATCATATATTTCGTTTTTCTGGAAGTCTTCAAAAAGTAAAGTAACTATGATGGTTTCATGTTCCTCCTCTCGGATATTTATCGAAAGCCGCAACGGTTTTTCCATAAAGGTGAACAATGCCAGGTCTTTCTTTTTGACGACCGTATTCATAATACTGTGGTCCAGATGAAAATAATTAAGGTATTCGTTAAATGCAGCCACCTTACTTTGCAAAAATTTCAACTGGGCATCCAGAGAGAGCAGGAATTTGTATCGATTTCCGTCGTAACCCCGGCCATCCAATTTTTTTAAATCCTGTTGAATGGAGAACGGAATATCCCCGGGCTCGTATACGGTGTCAATATGTGAGATCAGTTTGTTTTTATTTTTGGCTAACTTCCCTTCCAGGTATCTGATTGAAGCAATATATCCACTTTGGGACCATAGAATGGCATTTCCCAGGTACTCTTGCTCATTTTTATACAATTCATCTATTAACTCATTTCTGGCTTCCGTTTCATTTTTTTCTAAAATCAGGTGATCTTCCATGCTTTCCAGCCAATTGTTGTTCACAAGTTCAACCTCTGTTCTTGTTTTTAGGTAAACGTAATCGTCTTTTGTGAAATGCAAATCGAAGTGTTGTTTCAGGGCTTCGAGTTGAAAAAATTGGACTTTGTTGAATGATGCATAGATCGGATCAACATCGAAATCCTTCAAAATAAAATTCTGAATAACTCTTACTTTGTATTTTGCCAACGCAATGACCTGATGCCGGCACATGTTGGTGGAAACGGAGTCACTGCAATCGCATTGGGCGAAGAGCTTTTTTTTAGACCACTTTAATTTGACATGGGAAGTGGTCTCTCGATCAAAATAATTTTTCCCTTTTTCTACAATGGTTATGTTGAGGATATTATTTTGGTTGGTCATAATTTCCATATCAACCCCAGTTGTGGCTTTGTTGGGAAACGGGGATTCATGGAGGTCGATCAGTTTATCTACATTCAATATTTCTCTGTATTGATTTATATTTCCCGACTTAAATAAGATAGGCGGAACTTGCTTCTCCTCATTTTGTGAATTCAAATTCGGAATAATGAATTTCTGTAAATGCACTAAAACCGAAGCCAAATGAACGCAATGCTCGTGATGGGATTCACAATTACATGCCATACCGGCTATTCGACGTTCACGGAGATAAAGTATTTGGTTGTATGCTTCGTCACATGTAGCTATAAGACTTTTTTCATCGTAATGCAAGATCTTCACCTCGTATCCAAATGCCGCATGTTCAAGCATTTTTGGGGTAAATAAATGAAATTGACTAAGTATTGATTTTTTCGAGAGAAATTGTTCCATATCCACGCGATTTTACATTCGCTCAAATGTATAAAAAGATTTCAGAAATCAACATACTGACATTTTTTATCCCAATAGCTGCCTTCTGCTACAGTGATAGTGATTGTTTTAATTATTTTAAAATCCATTATCGGTTGTGGAAAAAATAGATTAAATTTATCTTGCCCAAACCTATACTCAAATGAATGAATCGATACTGGAATCGCTGGATTGGATCGTCCTTGGTGGTTATTTTCTGATTTTAATCGGTATAGCCTGGTGGGTAATCCGGCAGCAAAACAAAACCTCTGAAGATTATTTTTTAGCCGGTCGAAACGTGGGTTGGTTTGTGATTGGTGCATCCATTTTTGCCTCAAACATCGGATCTGAGCACGTGGTGGGATTGGCTGGAACAGGGGCAGAGACGGGGATGCCGATGGCCCACTACGAATTGCATGCCTGGATTGTTCTGTTGCTGGGGTGGTTGTTTCTGCCATTTTATATGCGCAGCGGTGTTTTTACCATGCCCGAATTTTTGGAAAAACGTTTCGATGCCCGATCCCGGTGGTTTCTCTCTATATTTTCCATTATCGGTTATGTGTTGACTAAGGTTTCGGTAACGATTTATGCAGGAGGGATCGTCGTTTCCCAATTGCTCGGGATTAGTTTTCTGGCCGGAGCGTTGGCTACGGTGATATAACCCCCTTTCGCCGCAATTCCCGCAATATTTCCACGGTTCTGGGTGGATTGCGTGCTGTCGTCTATACGGAGGCGTTCCAGACGGTTGTCCTGATCGGGGGTTCGCTGATCGTCACGATCATCGGGCTCAACGCAGTGGGGGGATGGGCAGAGCTCAAAGCTGTAGCCGGATCGGACCATTTCAATATGTGGCGACCAGCCAGCGACCCCGATTTTCCCTGGACAGGGATGTTGTTTGGAGGGACTATTGTCGGTATTTGGTATTGGTGCACAGATCAGTATATCGTCCAACGGACGCTTGCGGCCAACAACATCAGTGTTGGACGAAGAGGGGCCATATTCGGGGCCTATCTGAAGTTGATGCCCATTTTCATCTTTTTGATTCCGGGAATCATCGCTTTTGCTTTACGGGAAAAAGGAATGTTGGAATACGATCACAGCGATGAAGTTTTTCCGACGTTGATCGGCTACCTCCTGCCGGTTGGCTTGCGCGGCCTGGTTGCAGGAGGTTTGATGGCTGCTTTGATGAGTTCGTTGGCCTCGGTGTTCAATTCCTCGTCCACCTTATTTACCGTTGATATTTTTAAAAAATTATATCCCAATGCATCCGTGGAGCGATTAGTCCAAATCGGTCGCTGGGCGACAGGTGTGGTGGTAATCCTGGGGATGCTGTGGATTCCGATAATGGCCAAAATCGGAGGTGGAGTTCTGTACCAATACCTGCAAAGCGTACAATCGTACATCGCCCCGCCCATTACGGTTGTATTTTTACTTGGAATATTATGGAAACGAACCAACGCCCGGGGTGCCATCGTAACGCTGTTTTTTGGATTGGTGGTAGGGGTATTACGTATAGCCCTCGAACTGGCCAGGGAGGACTTAAACGGAATTTGGGAATGGTACGCGACGGTCAATTTCGCGCATTTTGCCATTTTCAATTTCCTGGCTTGTCTCGTGGTGTGCATCGTGGCAAGTTTGACGGCAGCACCTCCATCCCGGGATCAGATCAAGGGCCTGACGTTTGGTACGCTGACCGAAGAACAAAAACAGGAAAACCGGGATAGCTACAATATTTGGGATGTCGTCATTTCTGCTCTGCTTTTGATCATTGTCATTTCGATCCTGGTGTATTTCAGAGGGTGAGGTTTTACAAGGTAAAATGGAAACCGACCGTAATATATCCGGTTTCCTGGTCAAATTCCGGGTCGGTGATGTTGTAACTTAAGCCCAACTGGAGCTGGAGTTTCGCTTTTTGAAATCCCCCACGGATGGTCAGGGCGGGTTCGACCAGAAAATATGAATTGTGATCTGTCAAGTAAGATACCTGATCTATATTGTTAAATACCAGGTCTCCTTCGACATTGTGGAAAATCAAATTGGACAGCCGGGTTGAGAGGGCAGCTGAAAAGTAGGGGCTTCTATAGCCCAGATTGGGTTGTACACCCCAGCGGAATATTGATGCCGATAAATCACCAATGGAGGGATCCGTAGGTCCGGGTGAGTCGTCTTCGAAATGATTTTCGACTTTTCCAGTGCCGATCAAACCATATCCTTCAAATATCCAATTGGGTGAAATACGATGGAGATAACCTCCGCCAGCTTCCAGAAAGTGACCCGATCCACCATTGCCATTCTCCTCCTCCCTGGGAATAAAAAGGCCGCCGCTGGCTTGTAATCCGAAGTGATCCGAAATAGCGTATGCTCCCTGAAATTCCACCCGGTCTGCATTGCCTGCGGCCGTGATTTTGGCTTCACCACCGCCACTCAGGAGCGGGACATTATGTGAATTTGGAGCGTAGTAAATGGGATTGCACCCTGTGAGAATCCAGCCACCGATAGTGCAGACCAGGAAGAATTTTAGCAGCTTCCATGGTTGTGGCTGTGGGGTGAGAAGATCAGGATGTGATGTGGTCTTCATATAGCCTGTTTTTATTATTCCAGCGAATACTTGACATGTCACGATTCCTTCAGGGTGGTATGCCTTCCCCCAAAACGATGTAATCCGGCCTCCTGATTAAAAACTTCATACCGGAACCGGATATTGCACGTACAGGATGTAAAGGGTTTGACGAAAAAATTTTTATACGAAGCCTGTTTCCCGTCCATATAGTGATCACTAAAAATTACTTTACCTCACAAGGACCTTTTTTCCGATTCATCACAGAGTCCTTGAAGAAGCCTATTAGGCCGGTGTTAATGGAGCAATTGTAACGCCGTGGAATCTATTCCATAAGGCTCGATCCAGCAAGTGGGTGTAGTTTGTCTAACATTCTTTGGGTCACGTGTTGTCACGGGAAGCAAATGGACTGGAGAAAAATTTGTGCTTTCCTCTATCGGCTTTCACGCAAGCCTGTCTAAAACACCTAAAAAGGAGGAACCCTTTTTTCTAACCACGGTTTGTCCCCAACAGGATAATTTTACTCCTTTTTTTCACCGATAGAAAAAATTTCAAACTGATTTCAGCAATAAGAGATGCACATTATCAAAACCACCAATTCGATGTCCGGAGGAGTGA
>CALGAA010000072.1 GCA_937952445.1 uncultured Bacteroidota bacterium
GCCAAAGCTCTCATTTGCTTTCTACAGGCTTAGTTACAGATTGAATGGTCGGGAGATGGACAAGTATGGCAACTCCATCTTAACACACGAAGTCCAAATGATTGGATGGGATTGGGTAAAATTTCGATCTTTTGTTTACCCCGTGGTACCAGGGGAAACCCGAAACAAAAAGGTCGGTGTGTGTCCGGAAATCGGTGGATTTTGTCGAATTTTGAAGCCATATCCAAACTATTTGTGGTATAATCCAGTTTTGATAGTGTACAATACGATACAATATGATTATAATTAATAATAACCCATTTCGAAGACCGTCACTGTTACAGGTCCTGATTGGATTTGCAATCCTCTTTGTATTCTTGTACGTTGGTTTTTATGTTACTAAATGGATATTATACGGGTTGGCCTTTCTGGCACCCCTTCTCATAGTGGCTGCAGCTTTTCTCAATTTCAGAACCATCAAAAATTTTGCCCGGTACATCTGGGGTTTGATTCGGGTGAAGCCCACCTGGGGTATCCTGGTGGCGATCATCGCTATCGTTGGGTTTCCGGTGACCGCGGCTTTATTGTTTATCCGGGCCTGGTCACAATGGAGAAAGCGTAAAAACTACGAAGAATACGTCACCTCGGATGGTAGCGAATACATCGATTATGAGGTGGTGGATGAACGGAGGACCCGGGTCCGGAGAATTGATGTTTTTGAGCAAGGAGAATGATCTGGTACGTCGGGTATGGAGTGCTACTCGCTGCCTTATTTGGCGTACAAATCTTTTTTGTCTGGGTTTGGAATAAATCGAAAGACCATGACCCCGGGGTATACTCAACAGATTTCCCGGCCGTAACGATTTTGATTCCCGTACGCAACGAGTCAGGCCGTATTTCCCGGTGTTTACAATCATTAGTGGATCAAAATTACCCCCGTGATTTAGTTCAGATTTTGGTGATCGATGATCATTCCACGGATCATACGGTCGATGAAGTTTATATGTTTCCCAACGTCGGGATTTTGCATTTGGAGGCCAGAGAATCCGGCAAAAAGAAAGCGATTCACCTTGGGGTGAAGCACGCGAGGAACGACATCATCCTGACCATCGATGGAGATTGTCGGGTGGAAAAGAATTGGTTGGCGACTATGGCCGCTCGATGGGTTGATTCAGAGGTTGGCCTTGTAGCCGGCCCGGTCTGGATGGTTCCTGAGAACTCAACCTTTATTCAAAAATTTCAGGAACTGGAACAAGCTGCGCTGAATGTTCTGACCTTCTCCGGATTACATACCGGCCTGGTGCTCAGTGCAAATGGTGCAAATATGGGATATCGGAAATCTCAGTACCTTTCCGCCAATCCATATGATGACAACCAGCATCTTGTGTCGGGGGATGACGTTTTTTTTGCTCAAAAGGTGGTTGAGAGCGGTGAAAGGGTGGATTACGTTCAAGATCCGGAAGCCCTTGTATTTACCAGCCCGGTCCCTTCCTTCCAGCTTTTTATCCAACAAAGACTTCGATGGGCAGGAAAATCTTCGGATTATTCACATCGATCGACGCAATTGTATTTGGGCTTGTTTGGGATAGTCAATATTCTGTTAGCAGTCTTGTTTTTTGTTGGGCTGTGGATGCCAAAGGTGTTCACGATGCTGTTGATTGGGTTGTTTGTGAAGTTTGTCGTCGATTATGTGGTGATCCAGGCTGGAATGCGTTGGGGGTGCCGTCCGGTATGCTGGCAGGATATTCTAAAAGCCAGTTTGTTCCAGGTCGTTTATGTGAATTATGTGTTGGTATTGCTGGCCACGGGGCGAAAAACGAATTGGAAGGGGAGGACCGTTGGTTCCGGATCAGGTCCGGAATGACGGTCTCCCGATCGCATCCGCCGGGTGAGCCTGGTGTGGAGCGTGTCTAACCAGAGTCAAAACTATTCACTGTTTTTTTAGTGTCGCGTGTGCCGGGCATTAAGTTCGTGATTCTTATGATTAGTGCTCCGGGCATAATGTTCCAGTTACATAAGACGAGGTTATTTTCTGTCATATCAAAGAACCTAATCCACATTTGGCTAATGCTGCATAAGGTTTTTATTGAAGAAGATATGGCGAAAAAGAATCCGTCAGAAGTATCGCTAATTTAATTGCTGGCGCACCCCGGGAACTTAAACTGTCCTATCATTTCAATACGCTTCTACGTGTACATTTCGAACTGCCCGGCCGCTGGGGTCGTTCATGTTTTTGAATGCCAAATCCCATTCGAGGGCCACTTCCGAACTGCAGGCTACACTCGGCACGCTGGGGACGGTCAGAGCGGCTGCGTCGCTGGGAAAGTGCTCATGAAAAATCGTACGATAATAATATTCTTCTTTGCTGGTAGGAGTCTGAATGGGAAACTTCAGATGCGCATGTTTCATCTGGTCATCGGTCACCTGTATATTTACCATTTCCTTGAGCGTGTCAATCCAATGATAGCCCACGCCGTCCGAGAATTGTTCTTTTTGCCTCCAGGCTACACTGTCGGGAAGGTAGTCTTCGAACGCCTCCCGTAAAATGTGTTTTTCCATCTTGCCGGATGTGATCATTTTATCCCGGGGATTCAACCGCATAGCCACATCCATGAATTCCTTGTCAAGGAAGGGTACTCGTCCCTCGATACCCCATGCCGCCAGCGATTTGTTGGCTCGTAAACAGTCATACATGTGGAGTTTGTCCAGTTTTCGCACCGTTTCTTCATGAAATTCCTGAGCCCCGGGTGCCTTGTGAAAGTACAGGTAACCCCCAAAAATTTCATCGCTGCCTTCTCCGCTTAAAACCATTTTTATCCCCATGGACTTTATTGCCCGTGCCAACATGTACATAGGCGTACTGGCGCGGATTGTGGTGATGTCGTATGTTTCAAGATGATAAATGACGTCGCGGATGGCGTCCAATCCTTCCTGTATGGAATACACGATTTCATGGTGGACCGTATCGAGATGTTGAGCGACAATTCGGGCAGCTGCCAAATCCGGGGAACCTTCCAGCCCGATGGCAAACGAATGTAGCCGGGGCCACCATGCGCCGTCTTTTCCTCCGGTTTCGATTCTTTTCTCGGCGTATTTGCGGGCAATAGCGGACGTGATCGAAGAGTCCAGTCCGCCTGACAAAAGGACGCCATAGGGAACATCACTCATCAATTGCCGCTTCACTGCATTTTCGAGGGCTTGCCGAAGCTCTTGTATGTCGGAAACGTTATTTTTGACATTGTCATAGTCCATCCAATCCCTGGTATACCATCTCGTAAGTTTTCCTTCCCGGCTCCACAGATAATGCCCCGGGGGGAAAAGTTCGATTTTGACACAAGTGCCCTCGAGGGCTTTGAGTTCGCTCGCCACATATAAGGTTCCGTTGACGTCCCAACCAGTGTACAATGGGATAATTCCCATATGATCCCGGGCGATAAAATATTCATTTCGGGTGGCATCGTAAATAGCAAATGCAAAAATTCCGTTGAGTTCATCCAAAAAGGAAGCTCCTTTGGTTTGGAAAAGGGGTAGGATGACCTCGCAATCGCTGTTTGTCTGAAAAGGGTAATCAGGGAATTGCTGGCGAAGGTCCAAATGATTGTAAATCTCCCCGTTGACCGCCAGGATTAACGATTGATCCTGGTTGTATAACGGTTGTTTCCCTGACGTAGGATCTACGATCGCCAATCGTTCATGAGCGATTACAGCTTGGTCCGAGGCGTAAATACCGCTCCAATCTGGTCCCCGGTGTCGGATGGTCCTGGCCATTTCCAGGATCCGGGGTCGTATTTCTTCCTGGGATTCCTTCATTTCGAATGCACAAATTATTCCACACATGATTATAAATGTTTTAATGATAATGCAAATATATGACATAATTTTCAATAGAAATCATCAACAGACATAAAATTTCTAATAATTATTCTATTTGATTGATGAATGTGTAAAACTGTAATTGATGCACCACCCGCTTCCTCTGGTATTTATCGGCCCCGGGGGTGGGGGCAGGGATTAAAAGAACCGCTCGGAGAGAATTGTCCTGTGAATCCTATAGCGAGGCGGTGTGTAGCGTATGATTGCAACATGTCTTTTGGGTGAAGAATGATATATTATTCAGCTTTCGGTCAGAGAAATCGTATTTTTACGCTTTGCAATGAAAAGCGACGAGACGCCGGGGATATTTGTACGAAAGTAATTTATAATACCACTTCTTATGAAGAATCAGGATACATCAAATCGAGAACATGTGAAAAGGAGAATCGCACTGGTAGCGCACGATATGAAGAAAAAGGACTTACTGGAATGGGCGAAATTCAACCGGGAAACTCTGGCCCGGCATGATTTGTACGCCACTGGAACTACGGGTGCCATATTGGAGCGTGAACTCGATATTCCCATTACCAAATTATTGAGTGGCCCGTTGGGAGGAGACCAGCAAATCGGGGCTAAGATATCTGAGGGTGCGATCGATTTTTTGATCTTTTTTTGGGACCCCATGACGCAGATGCCCCATGATCCCGATGTAAAAGCGTTGTTGCGGATCGCTATCGTGTGGAATATACCTGTCGCCTGCAACAGGGTAACTGCTGATTTTGTAATATCTTCTCCGTTGATGTGGGAGAAAACCACGAGGATGGAACCCGATTACGATCTTCATGTGCGCAGACAAATTGAAATTTAAACAACCACCTGCCCAATCCCGGAGGTGCGCTCCCCGGGCTTTATAATCTCCGATCCATGTATGCCCCCACAGCATATGTTCCCCGCCGTTCCTTAAATCCAGAGGATGGTAGATTAAATTAAAACAACCTATCCTTCCTTAAAGAGATACCCAAAATCTGATCAACGCCGCGACCTCATCTTTTTTACTGCGGATGATTTCGAGCATCGAATCTACCGTAGAATGATTTGGGGTATGGGCACCTGAAGCATCGTTGGATAGCACCGACAAGCCGGTAACCCGTCGTTTCATATGCGCGGCCACGATGACTTCAGGGATGGTCGACATGCCCACCATATCTGCACCGAAAGTGCGAAATAGCCGGTATTCTGCCGAAGTTTCCAATTGGGGTCCGGTGAGCCCCAGGTAGATTCCGGTTTGAAGTGGGATGCCGGACTCCCGGGCAAATTCCAGAAGGGCTTGATTCACCGCCGGAGCATATACATTTTCCATGGATGGGTACCTCTCCCCCCAGTCGGGACGGTTTTCACCGGTGAGCGGACTGGGGAAAGACCAATTGATGTGATCTTGAATGAGTACGAGGTCACCGGCCGTAAAGTTGGGATTTATATTTCCCGCGGCATTGGTCAGAAAAAAGTTTTCTACCCCGGCTTCTGCCAGCATTCGCAGTGGAAAAGTCACATCGTTCATGGAATATCCCTCGTAATAATGCAGTCGCCCTCCCACCACCCAGGCTGGCGTTTGGTCGATCAGTACCGCATACAGGGTCGCATCCATATGGGTGACCGTCATGGGCGGAAAGTGGGGTATCGATCTTAGGGAAATGCGTGCCAGAACCGGGTATTCTTCCGCAATGTCTTTCAGCCCTGTACCCAGGAAAATCGCGTGCTTCGGCCTGGCTTGAACCTGTTTCCGAATAAAGTCAGCCGACTCCCAAATCCTGAAATGGAATGGTATCATAATAATTTTGGCTTTTACGATGATTTTAAGTACTTTTGCGAAACAGTATGCAAGAGGGAACCGGTTGTGTTCCCTTTTTTTAATGATTCAATGTATGGATGAGACCAAAATACGAAAAGTAGTTGAACAAAAGCTGGTCGAAGATGATTATAAAGATTGTTATCTGGTCGATATTGAATACAATCCAGCCAAAAATCATCTCACGATATTTATGGGAAGTGACTCGGGAATGACCCTGAGTAAATGTCAGGCGTTTAGCCGTCACGTAGAGAGCTACCTGGATGAATCGTTGCTTTTGGGTGAAAAATACGAACTGGATGTTTCTTCACCGGGGGTGGGCCGGCCTTTGAAGCTCAAGCGGCAATATCACAACAATATTGGAAGAGATTTGAAAGTGACCCGGGAAGATGGATCGGTGGTTAAGGGAGAACTAACGGCGGTGGATGAAGAAAATATCACCATTTGGCAACGAAAAGGAAAGAAACAACCGGGAAAAGAAGTTGTGATTCCCTTTGACGAAATAAAAACAGCATTAGTACAAATTAAATTTTAAATCATATGGTCAAATTAGCTGAATCGTTCTCGGAGTTTACTCAGGGAAAGAACATAGACAAGGTCAAAATGATCCGGATCCTCGAAGATGTGGTCAGGACATTGATCAAAAAGAAATACGGTTCTGATGAAAACTTTGACATCATAGTCAACGCGGACAGAGGGGATCTCCAGATTTTCCGTGTGCGAAATATCGTCCCGGATGGGGAGGTGACAGATTCTCTGAAAGAAATATCGATTACCGAGGCGCAGGAATTTGACGAGGATTACGAAATCGATGAGGAGTGTTATGAACAGGTGTACCTGGAGGATTTTGGCCGTCGCGCCATCATGGCTGCCCGGCAGACTCTGATATCCCGAATTATGGAGCTGGAGAAGGATAACATCTTCAAACAGTACAGCGAGCGGGTAGGTGATTTGGTCAACGGCGAAGTCAGTCAAATTCTCAAAAGAGAAGTGCTGATATTCGACGATAATACCGGCGTGGAACTTGTTCTGCCCAAAAGCGAAATGATCAAAGGGGATTTTTTCCGAAAAGGCGATATGGTCAAGGCCGTCATTAAAAAAGTCGATGTGCGGAACAATAACCCCGTCGTTATTGTTTCTCGTACTGATAATATGTTTTTGGCGCGCCTGATGGAGCAGGAAGTGCCCGAAATAGAGGATGGCATTATCAACATCAAACAAATCGAGCGGCTACCGGGCGAACGGGCCAAGGTAGCTGTAGAATCTTATGATGACCGGATCGATCCGGTGGGAGCATGCGTGGGGATGAAAGGAGTGCGAATCCATGGTATCGTGCGTGAATTGCGCAATGAAAACATCGACATCGTCAACTATACCAACAACCTCAATCTGTTTATTCAGCGATCACTGACACCGGCTAAAATTTCCAATATCGAACTCGATTTAGAAAACCGGAGGGCTTCGGTCTTCTTACCACCCGACCAGGTGTCCTTGGCCATCGGACGGGGTGGCCACAACATCAAACTGGCTTCCAGGTTGACCAACCTCGAACTGGATGTATACCGCGATGTCGAAGAATTTGAAATCGAGGACGATGTGGATCTGGATGAATTCTCCGATGAGATCGATAGCTGGGTAATCGATGAACTCAAAAACATCGGTTGCGATACGGCCAGAAGTGTCTTGAAATTGAGTTCCGCAGAATTGATGCGCCGTACGGATTTGGAACAGGAAACCGTGGATCATGTCCTGCGGGTGTTGAGTGCCGAATTCGATGAAGATTTTGAGGAGGTATTTGAAGAGGAATGATATAAAAAGTCCTCACTTTTGTAAATTTGCAGAAAATATAAAAAACTGAATGTCAAAAAGATTAGTAAAAATAGCTAAAGAGCTCAACGTTGGAACCGGTTCTATTGTCGATTTCCTTGCCTCCAAGGGACACGAGATCGATGATAAGCCTACTGCCAAGGTTACCGACGAGATGTATAATCTTTTGGTTCAGGAATTTAGTAGCTCAATGGCAGTAAAAGAGCAAGCAAATAAGCTGGTGATCGGTACCACACGTCAGACGGTACAAAAAGAAAAGGAGGAAGAAGTAAAGGACAAGAAATCACCATTTAAGGAGGAAATTCCCGCCGAAAAACCTGCAGCACCTGAGGCGAAAAAGAAAGAGGAAACTCCCCCTGTTGAAAAAGAGGAGCAGGAGGAACCGGCCAGGTCCGAACCCATTGGCGGATTGAAAGTGGTAGGTAAAATCGATTTGGAACCCAAGCCACGGAAAAAGGTCGAAACGCCTGCTGAACCGGAAAAGGAACCGGTCAAAGAAAAAGAACCGGAGGTCAGCAAGGAAGAAAAGGTTAAGGAAAAGGAAACAGAGCCTGTCAAAGAAAAACCAGTTGAAAAACCGGCTGCCAAAGAGGTGAAGCAAGAAGAAGAACCTGTCGAAGATACCGAACCCAAAGTGGTAGAGAAGGCCGAGGATGAAGTCATCAAAGCGGACGCCCCCAAATTGAAAGGGCTGAAGATCATGGGGAAGATTTCGACAGACCAGCTGCAGCGTAAGAAGAAAAAGAAAAAAGAGGCTCCACCTGCCCAGGAGAGTGAAGATGACACGACCACTAAACGCAAGCGGCGTCGTCGCAAAGTCGTCAAATCTACCGATCGCAGAGGAGCAAAAGGTAAGCGAGCCGGACAAAAGGGAGGTAAAGGAAAAGAGGATATCCGCGAAGTCACCCAAAAGGAAATTGAGGATCAAATCAAAGCGACAATGGCGCGCCTCAATAAAGGGGGTAAGAGCAAACGCCAGAAAACCCGCCGGGATAAGCGGGAGACCATCCGTGAGAAAGAGGAATTGAGATTGATGCAGGAGGAAGAACAGGCCCGGTTGGAAGTCACTGAATTTATTTCAGTGCAGGAATTGGCCAATATGATGGATGTTTCCGCCACCGATGTCATCATGACCTGTATGAATATGGGAGTGATCGTGTCGATTAACCAAAGGCTCGATGCTGAAATAATTGAACTCGTTGCGGAAGAATTTGGTCATGAAGTAGAGTTTGTTGACGCGGAAGACAACATCGATATCGATGATGAATTTGAAGATGATCCGGAAGATCTGGAGCCACGGTCACCCATCGTTACCGTCATGGGACACGTGGATCACGGTAAAACCTCCTTACTCGACTACATCCGTCAGGAAAAGGTAGCCGAAGGTGAGGCCGGGGGAATCACCCAGCATATCGGTGCGTACGAGGTGGAAGTAGGGAGCGATGATAAGAAAATCACTTTCCTCGATACACCCGGTCACGAGGCGTTTACCGCCATGCGGGCGCGGGGTGCGAAAGTAACCGACGTAGCTGTCGTCATTATCGCTGCCGATGATAACATCATGCCTCAAACCAAAGAAGCCATCTCGCATGCTCAGGCCGCAGGAGTACCTATCGTTTTTGCCATAAATAAAATCGATAAACCAAGCGCAGATCCCGAGCGGATCAAGCAGGAATTGGCTGAACTCAACTTTTTGGTTGAAGACTGGGGCGGAAAATACCAATCCCAGGAAATTTCAGCTACCAAGGGAACCAACATCGACCTTCTGCTCGAAAAAATATTGCTTGAATCCGAATTGCTGGAATTGAAAGCCAATCCCAACAGACCGGCCTATGGGACGGTACTGGAGGCATCTTTGGACAAAGGACGAGGATACGTTTCCAAGGTATTGGTACAAAATGGTACGCTGGAAATCGGCGATCCCTTCGTAGCCGGTGAGCACAGTGGTAAGGTCAAAGCGATGTTCAACGAATATGGAAAACGAGTGGACTCCGCAGGACCATCCCAACCCGTCCTTGTTCTCGGGTTGAGTGGGGCACCGCAAGCCGGAGAAACCATTAAAGTTCTCGGTTCCGAGCAGGAAGCCAAACAATTGGCTAATAAACGGGCTCAGATTATCCGGGAACAAACCAATAGAGCTTCCAAGCGTATTAGTCTGGATGAAATTGGACGTCGATTGGCACTGGGCAACTTTAAAGAGTTGAACCTCATCGTCAAAGGGGACGTGGATGGTTCAGTGGAAGCCCTGTCCGATAGTCTGATCAAACTCAGTGTCGAATCCATTCAGGTCAATGTCATTCACAAAGGCGTGGGCCAAATCATCGAATCTGACGTATTGCTCGCTACCGCTTCCGATGCCATTATCATAGGCTTCCAGGTCAGACCTTCTCTCGGCGCTCGAAAACTCGCTGAGGCAGAAGGGGTCGAAATCAAAACCTATTCCATTATTTACAATGCCATCGAAGAAGTTAAAATGGCCATGGAGGGTATGCTCGAACCGACCAAAGAAGAAAAAATTACCGCCCAGCTTGAAGTGCGCAGTACTTTCAAAGTTTCCAAAGTGGGAACCGTGGCCGGTTGCTTTGTGCAGGAAGGTACAGTCAATCGAAATAATTTTGTCCGCATCATTCGGGATGGTATCGTAATCTATCCTTCCAAGGAAGGCCAGGTAGCAGAAATCGACTCGCTCAAACGGTTCAAAGATGATGTCCGGGAAGTGAAAAGTGGATTTGAATGCGGTGTGACCATTAAAAATTTCAACGACATCAAAGAAGGCGATACGATCGAAGCTTACGAAGTAGTCGAAGTCAAACAAACCCTTTAATTCCGTTGCTATTTTAGATCATCGTTTACAGTCCTTCCTGGATCACACGGCCGAACGATATGAGAAGCCATCTTTCATCGAAAATGATCCTATATCGGTCCCTCATAGGTTTGCGGATCGGGTGGATAAGGAGATTGCAGGCTTTTTTGCTGCCGTTTTTTCGTGGGGCCTTCGCAAAACCATTATCAATAAGTCTTTGGAATTGATGGCGTTGATGGATTTTGCGCCGCATGATTTTATTCTCCATCACACGGATCAGGATCTCCAGGCACTGGAAAAATTTAAACATCGGACTTTTCAGCCGCCGGATACGCTGTATTTCGTTCACTTTCTTCACGAATACTACCATTCCAATGAGACTCTTGAGAACGCAT
>CALGAA010000073.1 GCA_937952445.1 uncultured Bacteroidota bacterium
CATGCCTGATCCAAGAATTAAAGATGAGGATAAGTACGAAGCTCTCCGCGATGAGGGATACAGCAAACAAAAAGCGGCCAGGATAGCGAATACACCCAATTCTGGAAAGAAGGGGGGACGTGCGAAAAATTATGAAGATCGTACGCGCAAGGAATTGTATGAAAAAGCGAAAGAAGTGGGCATTCCCGGGCGGTCTAAAATGAATAAGCGGGAATTAATCAAGGCTTTGCGCAACAATTGAATTTACGGGTTTTCGTGAATTCGGTAAAATGATTATTTTAGCGGTATGAAGCAATTAATCTACCGTTTAGTATCCGTTACAATCCTGGCCATTATGGTTTCGACGTCCGCGCAGTCACAAGAAAAAATTCGTCCCGTTTTTAATCATCTGGCGGTATACGTCCATGATCTGGAAAACATGGCCGAATTCTACAAAGAGGTTTTGCTGCTTGAGCAAATTGAAGAACCTTTTAAAGTCGGTCGCCACGCCTGGTTCAGTCTGGGCCCCGGGCTGTCTCTCCATTTGATCGGTCACGCCGAAAACGTGCAGGAACACCACCGCAACAATCACCTTTGCGTCAGCATTCCCTCCATGGATGATTTTATCGCCCACCTGGATGGCATGGACGTTCCGTATTACAATTCGGCCGGAGAAATACGTACCCGTCAGACCCGACCCGATGGAGTTCAGCAAATCTACATTATCGATCCGGAGGGGCATTGGATCGAGATTAATGACGAGGTGGGAAAATCCAGATAATCCTTAAAGGATAGGGTATTCAAGGGGTAAATTCCTTTCCAGGAAGGAAGGATATCCGGTAAAATTCTGTATCTTTCGAAAGATGTGGTCACGCATCCGTTTTGCCATCCAATAAAGATCGTTTTGCTATGAGTATCCCAAAAGCACATCGTTTTATTGCCTGCTTTATTTTTCTGGTAGCCGTTCCCCTGTGGGCACTTTCCCAGAATGTGTACAAAACTCCCAGCGGGAAAAAATACCATTTGGAATCCTGCCGAATGGTGGTAAATGTTTCCAGTCAATTGTTGTCCATAACCGATATTGCCACTTACAGACTGGAGCCCTGCAAGATTTGCAAGCCGCCGGTTCGGGGATCGGTCTCCACCAATAGTCTGTATTCCAGCAAGGCTGCTGGTGAAGCGGCCACGGTCCGGTGCAAAGGATTTACGCAGAAGGGGCTGCAATGTAAGCGGATGACACGAATCGCTAATGGTTTTTGTTTCCAACATACATCTCAGAATGGAAGCCCCAACATCACCAGAAGCACTTATCAGCCTTCTTCCTCCACATCCACCTGTGGAGCAAGAACCCAGGCAGGTGGGGCTTGTAAACGGAAAGTAAAGGGCGGGGGAAGGTGTTATCAGCATCGATAATGAGGATTTTATCGCAAGTTGATACTAGGTTTGTATTCAGGTTGTTATGATATGTTTCTTTATGAGGTAACCTGGCTTATGCTGCATAACCCTGCTCTATGTCAATTTGTATGTACAGAATCAGGTCATAATTTTAAATGCCAGATCATCGTTTTAACAGGAGCGGAAAACGTTGAAAATGTCATTTGCAAGTGGACTCCGGAGAACATTTGAGGAGTTGGTTTTACATGACAGGGTAATATCCCCACGCATTTTTAGGATGATATCGTAAAAAACCTCCTATTAACCATGAGATCGAGTTCGCAATCATTGAAAGAGTACGGCCGGGGCATCATCGGAGGTTTAATATTTAGTTTGCCCATCATTTATACGATGGAAATGTGGTGGGCAGGATTTACGCTACCACCGGAAAAACTGCTTCTGAATGTGGTGGTGACCTACTTATTATTGCTGGGGTACAATAATTTTTGCGGGATCCACCACGATCATACGTTTTGGGATGTTTGTCGTGAATCGGTTGAAGAAATTGGAATTGCTTTTCTGGCCACATTTTTATTTCTATGGCTCATTGGCCGTTTGGATTTGTCCATGTCCATATCAGAAATGGCTGGTAAAACCATTGTCGAAACCATGATTGTTGCGATCGGGATTTCGGTGGGTACGGAACAACTCGGCACGGGGGGAGGGAATGATCAAGGCGGTTCAGAGGCTGTCAATCCCGGCAAATCACATCAGGACAGGGAATTTATTACGATGTTGGTTTTATCCGTATGTGGTTCGGTCCTTTTTATCGCTCCGGTAGCTGCAACCGAGGAGATTTTAATCATTGGGATCGAAAGTTCGAACGTTCAGTTGTTAATTATGGTGCTATTGTCGGTGTTGTTGGCGGTGGTTACTATATTTTTTAGTGATTTCAGGGGGTCCGTGGATGGTGATCGTGATTTCCTCAAAATGGTTTCGCATACCGTTACGGTCTACCTCATTTCTTTATTGGTTGCATTTGTATTCCTTTGGTTTTACGGAAATACGAATGGATTTTCTGCTCAAATTATTATCAGTCAGGTGATTGTTTTGGGGATTCCCGGAATTCTCGGTGCCTCTGCCGGACGATTGTTGTTGCGATCCATTAAATGATGCCTATGGGAACTCAAGAAAAACCGTCTTCACTCGAAAATGCTGTATTTTATGTTGGGCTGCTGGTATTTATGGGGCTTGTGGGGTATTTGGTGTTTCAGATCTTCAGCAACGATGCTCTACCTGCTGACCTAACGGTCCATTTTGAGCGGTTGCCGGAGGAGGAATGCGGATTTGAGGTGCGTGTGTTCAACAAGGGCGAAACCACAGCAGAAGCCATTGATATTGTCATGGATCTGGAGCAGTCTGGAGAAAAGGTCGGGGAGATTGAAGCGCAAATCGATTACCTTCCAATCCAGTCCGAACGGCGGTTGCGGGTCAAATTTGAGAATACAAACGGACGGTGTGATTCTCTGGTGCTGTCGTCTGTGGTATTTATGGAACCGTGACGGATTAAAGAAAAAGGAAGGTGTACCCTTCATCCGCGCTCATCTGCGAGAACATGACCTGCGTTCATCTGCGAGAACTCCATCTGCTTATATCTGCGAGGAATGGACCTTCGTTCATCTGAGAGAATCAAATGTCTATCGGGGACTTACGGACCTATTTTTCAAATTGATACGAATGGCCTTCCGGCAATACGATGAATTCCTCCGGATCCAATCCTGCCTTTTCTTTGGCTTCATTCAGTGCCTGTACGGGTTGGTCAATCCCTTCAGCTGCCAGTGGAAATGTTCCATAATGCATGGCAATGCTTACATGGGCATCCAGATCCTGATGCGCCTGCACAGCTTCCGCGGGATTGGTGTGGATGGGCGACATAAACCATCCGGGTTCGTACGCCCCGATCCCGAGCAGAGCTACATCGGGTGGCCCCACCCGGTTTTGAATCTCTTTGAAATGCGAAGCATACCCGGAATCGGCCCCATAATAAACCGAGGTTTGGGAATCCTGGATGTAATAACTGCCCCATAGGGTTTGATACCGATCCCATAGACCCCGAGCAGAAAAATGCTGAGCAGGCGTCAGGGTGATTTTGAAGTTTTCATTGATCACCGAATCCTCCCACCAGCCCATTTCAGTGACATCCTCAAATCCCAGCGATTGCAGCAATTTGCCGTTACCCAACGGAGCAAGGACGGGCGGTGAAAACCGGTTGTTGAGTTTTTTAAGGGTGTGGACATCGAGGTGGTCGTAATGGTTGTGACTGATAAGGATCAAATCAATGGGAGGCAAATCCTGCAGTGGAATGCCCGGTTTTCGAACGCGTTTGGGGCCAAACCAGGACACCGGACTGGCTCGTTCTGACCAAACCGGATCGGTCAATATAGTGAACCCCGGAAACTGGATCAAAAAAGTGGCGTGATTGATAAAGGTCAGGGTGAGTTGATCCGGGGCAGGTACCAGGGAACCGTCACGGGGTACATTTTCCACCTTCTTCGGCCATTTGGTCCGTCGTTCCCGAAGCATTCGCACCATGTGGGAAAAACCTGGTGCAAACTGCTTTTTCAAAGTAGGATTGTAAAACTTTTTGCCATCGAAATGATTTGACATAACTCGTTGTGTGTTCTGGTTTAAATTTAGTAAAAACGCTGAAATCCAGCGACCATCCATGGTTTTTCAGAGTTCGAAGTGCACCGTTTTTCGATGCATGTTACAGATCGTCCATTACTTCCCGCTATATGTAATTGACCAAATAGCCGATTGTTTTTATTACCTCTACTCTTATCTTCCTTTTTTACCTCAATCTGATTCCTCAGAAATAAAAGAAGGTGTATATGATCACCAGGACAAAGGTAATAGGTACAAACACCGCTGTAAATGAGAATAGTATTCCGATTTCTTTTACTATGGTTTTCTTCCAGGACTGACCATAGAAATTTTTGAGTGCAAAAGCCAGGTAAATCAGAGGAGAAAGAGCGATTAGCCAATCCAAAATAGTAGGTAGTCCATTGAACCACCAATAAGCGCAATAAATAATTCCCAACAGGATAAATACCACTGAAAAATAATAGTACGTAAAAATCAGATGGTTTGGATAACGACCCCGACGATAATAAAAAAGCAAAAGTATTAATGCAAAAGCCGGTAGCAGGCAAAAAATGGCAATTGGTATGCTATCGAAAAAGGTGCGGTACACCTCGCGGATTCCACCTTCGCGGTATAGTTTCAGAAGTTGTGTATACCCTTTTCGGGACATAAAACCAGCATCTTCGCTCATGCCCATGGCCTTGTAAATCTCCTCCTCCTCTGCTCCCGCTTCCAGCATGGAGTCGATTTTTGAAGGGAATTCGATCCCCAAAATACTCGGTGGGGAAGGCCCCGCAAATTCTACTGTAGTTCCGTCCTCCAATTCTATCATACGATCCTCATTGCTCGTCTGGATATGCATTTCGGTCTCCCGGATGAAAAATGAAAATATGAAGAAAAATACGATGGATACGAACATATACATCCTGGCCGGATGCAGGTATGTTTCTCTTTTGCCCTGCACAAATTGAGTGGGGAGATAGCCAGGTTTGAACAGGAGCGGGCCGATGCTTTTGAACAAACGGCCGTCGACGGAAAAATAATTACTGACGAAGTTGTTGAAGAGTTCGACCAGCGTGATTTGTTCGACTTTTTTCTGACCGCAATAAGGGCAATAGCTATAATCGCTGGAAAAGCTCCGGTGGCAATTCTTACACGTTGTTTCAGTATCTTTTGGATCCATACGGATGGTATATATGCATCAATTTAAATTATGGAGGTCCGTTGGGGACAGGGATGGGTAAGCTTTCGGACTCGTAAAGGCAAACCGGCTGGGTATGCCATTTTCCGGACAAAACGTCGAATGGTAAATTTCTATAGGCATCTGACATTTAGAGCTACTCAAATAAATACCAATACACCGGTCACTAATTTGCGACTGTAGGTAGGAGTCCTTCTTGCTGCATGTTCCCAGGTACAAATTTACGAAAAACGAAGATCATATGGCAGATTATTTAGGACTCCATACCTTTGAGCAGGTATAAGCACTGTTGTTCCTCAACGAGGTAAAGTAAATGAATCACGCAATGAGAGAGTCCAAAATGAGAAGCTGTGGGATTCATTCTTTACATTTAAGCGGAAATGAAATCCTACCGAATGCAAGGGCGATAAATAATGACGCTATAATATAAATGCCGCAGACCACTTCGCCCATGGATCAAAACATATCGGATACCATCTGAAATATTTCATGATCGGGCCAGGAAACGAGCTCAATTCCCAATTCCGCAGCAATTGGATCCAGGAAAATCAGACCTAAATCCGAATCCACGTATATACTTTTCGGAATATATTTCTTCTGTTCCAATGCTTTTTTAAACAATTTTTGAAAATCCTCTTTTACATTTTTGGGTTTAATGGGATCGAAACTAATGATCTGTCCGTCGGATTCATCTGCCCATAGACATAAAAAAGGGAAAAAGGGTCGTTCACCAGGTTTATCCTGCGTGGGTTCCGGATAATACTTTAGAGAAAGCAACAGGGTTTTATTGGTCTTTTTAAATGAATCACGGATGGAATCTATGAACCCGGGTTCCGGAATATACTCCATATCATTAGGCTTCATTTCCGGAGTTGGAAGAGTCGTCAGAGACCAGGCTAATTCTCCGCCGGATTTTTTCGGTGTAAAGGCCAGAAGTTCCTCATCGTCGTACCTGGTCGGGAGGACGTTCCCTTGCTCTACTAGATGAGCCAGGTGGACAGCTTGTTCCAGACAGTGTGTCATAAAAACGGCGTCCTGATCTGTCAAATACCAGGGATACTGACTGGGATCCATTCTCCGAAAACTGAAGTTTTTTGTTCCCTTCACATGACGGTGGCCCAGATCTTTGTACAACTTTTTATCCACATCACTAAGGTATTCAGGTTCCACAAGGTTGAATATCAAACTCTGTTGGGAGTACATAAACATAGGTTCGCTCATCTCGTTCAAATCCTGAAAGATCATATCAAGATATCCCTTGAAACCTGTATCTCCTATATAAACACTTAATCCATAAGCTTGACGGGCATTCCCCAGAATGACACACCATCCAATAATTCCGTTTTCTGGATTCTGCACTCCAAAAACATAGCTATCATTTATGGACTTCCAGGGTTTTGCTTCTACATATACGCGGGCTGCTTCGAATAGCTTTCGCCATATCCCTTCGTTTTGTGTATTGATGATTTGGATCATTTATAGATTTGTAAGGATTAAAAGTACTTCGCGATTTTTCAGGTACTGGTTTCTCGATTTCAGGACTCAATATAAGAATTGTATTAAAATCCAATCCCCAAAACAATAATTTGACATATATCGAGTGAAATTCAGGATCGCTTTATGGGATCCGCCTTACTCATTATCAGATCATCAACAAAAAGGGTGCATAATCGGGAAAACGGTACACCAATTACCGGCAATCTGGCCCAAATTCTGCCCCTTCGCTTGCGTAGGTCCGGTAATAGCGCTTGCCATTGAGCATCGTTTGATTGTTTTGATAGTCCAGGGTATATTCCCTCATATCCCCATTGTGAAATTGCAACCGCAACGTAGCCCCACCCTGGGCATTTCCGATGACGGACCAGGTTCCTGACCCCTGGCTCGCACTGTTGGTGCCCCCAAAAGCGCCATGGTCCACGTTTACGCTACTGCCACTATTGTATTTAAAATACCCCTGTCCGCAGAGGTGGATTTCCACTTTGCTGCTGTACCCACCCCCGGTGCCATACACCGTTCCATCGATATTGACGCCGCCTCCCTGGGTGTGATAAGAATCCATATATGTTAATTTAGCGTTTTGCAATGCCTGGCGCCATTCCTCTACCACAGGGGGTGTTTCTGCTTCGTAAAACTGCATGCTGTTAACCAAATTGGTAGCCAACGTTCGGTGGATAGAGGAATATTCCTGAGGCGCTGCGATGGCCATGACGGTAACACCATCACCGTGCGGGTTTACCATGCCAACGATGTAGGCCCGGACAGCCTGCCCTTCCAGGGTTCCCTGAAATTCACCGCCGATTTTATCCGACCCCAATGACTCGACCGAAGAAGTCAGAGACAGCATGGTGCCATTTTCTTCGTAAATCCCTTGTTGCGCTTGTTGGCGAAGTTCTTCGACCGTCCGGGATGGATTGGTCGTGAGCAAGGCAAACCCTGGTTCGGTATACGATCCGACGATATAACCGATTTCATTTTCCTGGCCGATCCAGCCGTCGGGGATGGTAAACCGTATGCCGAGGTATTTGTATTCGACCGTACCGGTGGTTTGCGCGGAGGAATTCAGAGATGTGGCCAGTAGGATGGTGGCCGTAAGACTAAAGAGGAGGTATATGGTATTCATGTCGAGGTGGTTTTTCAATTAACGATAGTTTATGGGCGAAAGCATGGCCGTATTTTAGTTCCTCAAATTCCGCACTCTCCCTTTTGTGGTTGGATCATCCTCATTCCATCCAGCGGATACACCAATCGAATTATGGCGAGATTGGTCTTTCGCTATTAATTATCTTTTGGCTATTCCTTTGTTGTATGCCGCTTTTAGCCACTTAACTATTTGTAATTTAGTAAAAATACAAATTTGTTCGATAAAAAACACGGATTGGGGTTCGGTTTTGGGGGAGTAATCGGCTGTTGGCTGTTGGCTGTTGGCTGTGAGGGATGCGGGATTGAGGGAGGGTGTGGTTTCGCACTCTGCTTTTTGCTCTCGCTCTGTGATAGCGGCTCACCGCTGTCGGTTTTGGCTGTTGGCTGTTGGCTGTGAGGGTTGCGGGATTGAGGGAGGGCGGAATTTCGCTCTCTGCTCTCCGCTCTCTGCTCTCCATTGAGGGGGGCGAGGCGATGGCAATCCGTGCAGACGTGTCCCGGGAACCGGAAATTATCGGTTGTTTGAGCAGGTAGATGAGCGTTTTGACAAACTGGATTGCCTGGTGAACAACGCCGGAATTCTGGAGGTTCAGTGCAGTTTGTCCGATATGACCACTGATCGGATGTACCGCATGTTGCACACCAATATCCTGGGGCCGATGATGTGCTGCAGGGAAGCTATCAAGCGCATGTCCACCCATATGGGCGGCGAGGGCGGTACTATCGTTAATGTATCGTCAATAGCATCACGAACCGGGGCGCCGTTTGAGTACATCGACTATGCCGTAACGAAGGGTGGCCTGGACACCCTCACTATTGGATTGGCTAACGAAGTGGCCAATGAGGGGATCAGGGTGAATGGCGTCCGTCCGGCTTTTATTTACACGGACATCCATGCTGATGGGGGTGAACCGGATCGGATCAACCGGATCAGGGACAGCATACCTTTAAAAAGGGGAGGGCGTGCAGATGAAGTTGCGGAAGCAATTTTATGGTTGGCCTCGGAGAAATCATCCTATTCCACGGGGATTTTTATCGACGTAACGGGTGGAAAATGATTTGAACCTAATACCATCTTTCTGGGAAGATTCTTCCCATTTTGAATGATGCATCCATCTACTTCGATTTCATCGCCAACTCCATTTTTTATAAAAATTTTTTAGAACTCATCTTCAATGGTTCCATTGAAATTTGAAGAGCCCATTGCAATTGGTGAGGTCACCGTAATCCAAGTGTGCCGGGCATTAAGTTCGTGTTCTGTATGACGAGGTTAATTTTTGTCCAATCGAAGAAGCTAAACCGCGTATGCCCATGGTTACATAAGGCTTTAGATGATGAAGATAGAGCGAATTAGAACCCGTCAGGTGTGTCACGAAATTAGTGACCGGTGCATTAGGTATAATAAAGGGTACAAGAGGTGTCCATTTGGGGATTCCCCCTGAATAATGGGTAACTTAATCGTTCACAATCCCCTGTACAATCCATTGGTGGTACGCTAAAAATCTGGAATTCACGTTGTAATATAGAGACGATATGAATGAGGCGGTGTCTTCCTTCGTTTCGAATCACAAACAAAGCCGAAGTTACCTAAATATGAATCCTGCATGCTATCACCAGACACGGGTGAATCCGACCTTATTTCAAAAAATAAAGATTTTTACCTTGACGTGATTCAGGGGTTATCACAAGCCCCTAAGAGACTTTCTTCTAAATATCTCTACGACACCACAGGCGATCAGATCTTTGAGGCCATCATGGCGTCTCCCGATTATTATCTGACCCGGTGTGAAATGGAAATCTTTACCCGGCAGTCCCGGGATATCGTTGACGGATTAAACATAAAAAACGCAGACTTTGAATTAATTGAACTGGGGCCAGGCAATTGCGCTAAGTCCATCCATCTATTGCAGGCCCTCGTTGCGGCAGATGCCTCTTTCAGGTACGTGCCGATCGATATATCCCCAAATATTATCACGGAATTACAAAATACCTTGCCAAAAAGGCTACCGGAACTACGATTTATGGGAATAACAGGCGATTATTTTAATTCTTTGGCCTCCCATTTTAGTGACATGCGGAAAATCGTGATGTTTCTTGGAAGCAATATTGGTAATATGACGCTACAGGAAAGCAACCAATTTTGCAAAAAATTACGCGGCTATTTGCAACCTGGAGATCAATGTATTATAGGTTTTGATCTCATCAAACATCCTGCCATAATCCGACGTGCCTACAATGATCGTGAGGGACTCACCCGGAAGTTCAACCTTAATTTGCTGACCAGGATTAACCGGGAATTGGACGCGGATTTTATTATTGAATGGTTTGATCACTACGGAAGCTACGACCCAATCACCGGTGCGGCGAAAAGCTATCTGGTTAGTTTGAGCGACATGGTGGTGCAGTTGCCCGGTACGAAATTTCTGTTTGAGAAAAATGAGTGTATATGGACCGAGACCTCCCAGAAATTTTCCATCACACAAATTCGTCAAATGGCGACAGATAACGGGTTTATTCATTCCAATGAATTCCTCGATTCCAGGTCCTGGTTTATGGATGTGATTTGGACCGCCGTTTAAAACAGGTGAAAATGAAAAAATTTGATGCAGTGATTATAGGGTCGGGCCAGGCTGGAAATCCACTGGCTAAAAGGCTTTCAGAGGAAGGTAAGAAAGTAGCTCTTGTCGAGTCAGAGTGGGTAGGGGGCTCCTGTGTAAATTATGGATGTACACCCACCAAAACGCTGGTAGGAATTGCCAAAAAAGTATCTCAGGTTCGGCGAGCTGAAAAATATGGGATCACAGTTCGGAATGAGTTGCCTGACTATGCGCTGGTACACCAACAGAAGGAAAAGGTGGTTCGAAATTCCCGTGAAGGGCTGAAGGATTCTCTGACAGAAGACCCCAATATTACGCTTTTTCATGGTAAAGGCCGATTTTCAGGATACAAGGAAATTCATATCCAGTCTCCTGATGGCCGGTCTCATTCTATTACGGGAAACTGGATATTTATTAACACGGGAGTTCAACCGCAGATTACCGATATTGCAGGATTGTCGATCGTTAAATATTACACTTCAAAGACCATTTTAGACCTTAAAAGTCTGCCCAAACATTTACTGATCATAGGTGGCGGTTACATCGCACTGGAATTCTCGCAGATTTTCCGCCGGATGGGCAGCCGGGTGACGGTGATTGAAAAAGAAACCCGGTTGTTGCCAAAGGAAGATGAGGATGTGGAACAAATGGTGACTGAAATTCTTGAAAAGGAAGGAATACAAATAATTACCGGTGGGACTACTGAACGGGTAACATCGGTGGAGGATGAATCCGTGGAGGCAGAAGTTCTATCGAAAGGCAAATCATTTAAAATAACGGGCACACATCTATTGGTAGCTGTGGGGACTGTTCCCAATACCCGGGAGTTGGATTTACCCAAAACGGGGATTCAGGTTGATAAAAATGGATTTATCCCGGTAAACAACCATTTGGAAACCACTGAAGCGGGAATTTATGCTTTGGGGGACGTCAAAGGAGGTCCGGCATTCACCCATGTATCCTACAACGACTATATCGTGGTGACCGATCATTTATTTGGTGACAAAGCCGCATCCATTCAGGATCGATTGATTCCATATTGCCTCTTCATCGATCCCGAGCTCGGGAGGATCGGGATCACCGAAAAAGAAGCCCGGGAACAGAATTTAGATTTTTCTGTGGCCAAATTGAATACATCCTCCATCGCCCGTGCCATCGAAACGGAAGAAACGACTGGATTTATTAAAGCTGTCGTGGATAACACCACAAAAAGAGTATTGGGGGTCTCTGCGATCTGCGCCATTGGGGGTGAGTTCATGTCCTTTCTGCAGTTAGCAATGCTGGGCAGACTCACTTATGAACAGTTACGCGATACCATGTTTTCCCACCCCACTTATGCCGAAGCCATGAATACCCTTTTTAGTGAATCAAACATAAAACCAGGTTTTGACCATGACAGTTCTCAAGGATAAATATCGAAGTGTACGCCATCGAAGTGAACAAATCTGCGCCACGCTAAAAACGGAAGACTATGTGGTGCAGCCCATCGTAGATGTAAGCCCACCCAAGTGGCACCTGGGCCATACCTCCTGGTTTTTCGAAAATTTTATTTTGGTTACTCATGTGCCGGATTATACCCCTTTCGATCCATCCTATTCCTACGTATTCAATAGTTATTATGAAAGTTTTGGTGCCCGTGTGATACGAACGAACCGCGGTAATTTAAGTCGACCGACCGTCGAGGACGTATATGATTACCGACGGCACGTGGATGCCGCCATGGAGAAGCTACTCGACGGACCCGTCAATGATGAATTGGAAATGTTGACGGTTCTGGGCCTCAATCATGAACAGCAGCACCAGGAATTGCTCGCGACGGACATCAAATATATTTTAGGGCATAACCCGCTTTTCCCAACGTACAGTGAAATCGCGAATTCTGTAAAATCACAGGTGACCCCTGAGCAATTTCAAGATATAGAATCGGGCATATATGACATCGGTTACGATGGTCATGGTTTTTGCTTTGACAATGAATTGGGTCGTCATCAAGTCTTTCTTCCGGCATTTAAAATAGCCAAAGGTTTGATTACCAATGGGCAGTATCTTGAATTCATGGAAGATGGAGGGTACGACAAACACGAATACTGGCATTCCGAAGGACTGGCATGGGTGAAAAATAACCATTTTGTTGCCCCGCTCTACTGGCATCTGATCGATGGAGAATGGCATATTTACACTGCCAACGGAATTCAGCCCTTGAAACCGGACGAGCCCGTGACTCACGTTAGTTATTACGAGGCCTCCGCATTCGCAGCATGGAAGGGAATGAGGTTGCCTACTGAATTTGAATGGGAAGTTGCGTCTAATCAAATTGAATGGGGACAACGGTGGGAATGGACGGGTAGTGCGTATCTTCCGTATCCTGGCTTTGTCAGAGCTCCGGGTGCGATCGGAGAATACAACGGCAAATTTATGGTCAATCAAATGGTTCTCCGCGGTGCTTCTGTGGTGACCTCACCGGGGCACAGCCGCCCAAGTTATCGAAATTTCTTTCATCCGCATTTGAGGTGGCAATATACGGGCATCCGTTTGGCGCAGACCGTATAATTTGGATAGTGAATAGGGATCACCTCCTGCATACGATGCAATCTGGGAATTTCCTTTTCCCGGTCACATTTTTCAAAA
>CALGAA010000074.1 GCA_937952445.1 uncultured Bacteroidota bacterium
GTCGTCATCCGCAACCGCCCGATGGCCGCGGAGGTCGTCCGCCCGCCGTTCTACATTTTTAATTTTTGACTCCGGTCTCGAAGCCATCAACGGGAAAGAAGGACTGGCGAGCGTGCCCGGCATCAGTCAGACCGCAGCATTCAAAAACGACCGGATCATAGCGATGGATGGGCATTACCTGACTTCATTCGGACCGCGTACAGGGCAGGCAGCATTGGAACTGGCCAAAGAATTTTTCAATCCAAGTCCTGAGATGTAAAGGCAACCATACGATGAACAGGTCTTCATACATATTAATCGGTCTCACTGTGGTGCTGATTCTCCTTATAGGAGGGTCACTGATGGTGGGAGCCTACGACCTGTCCTTTTCCGATTTTTTGAACGTATTGCAACAAAACGTCCTGGCATCCAGTGAAGCGGAAGCAAGTAAAGTCGCTGCTGATTCTTATTTATTGTTTCAGATCCGCTTACCACGGATTTTGCTTGCGGGTCTCACCGGAGCGGGCCTGGCAATTACCGGAGCGGCTATTCAGGGTTTGTTCCGAAATCCGCTGGCAGATCCATCCCTGATCGGCATTACCAGCGGCGCCATGCTGTTCGCCGTTTTGGCGATCGTACTGATGACAACGGCCATGGCAGCTATCACCGGCATTTTACAACAATTTATGGTGGTCGTATTCGCCTTTCTCGGAGGCATTTCGACGACCTACCTGGTATATTTTCTCAGTCGCAAGAACGGCAAAACTTACGTGATGACCATGTTGCTCGCCGGAGTGGCTATCACAGCACTGGCCGGGGCGGTCACTGGTGTTTTCATCTATTTGTCCGATGACCAACAGCTCCGTGACATCACGTTCTGGAGCCTGGGAAGTTTTAGCGGAACATCGTGGACCCACCTGATCATTGCACTACCCATCGTATTGCCTGGAATATTCCTGCTTGATCGCTACGCCAACTCTCTCAATGCGATTATGCTCGGGGAACACGAAGCGCAATTTTTGGGCGTCAACGTGGAAAAAGTAAAAACAAATATTATCCTGCTGACCTCCGTCATCGTCGGGGTATGTATTGCCTTGAGTGGCATCATCGGATTTGTGGGTCTCGTAATCCCTCACTTCATCCGTCTGCTCAATGGGTCGGATTACCGGGAATTAATGAAATATTCAGCACTTGGAGGAGCTATTTTTATGATTATGGCCGATAATATAGCCAGAGTAATTATTGCTCCTGCAGAACTGCCCATCGGAATTTTATCCGCCCTGATCGGTGGACCTTTTTTCCTGTGGCTGTTGGTTCGGGTCAAAAAAGAACAAATGTTAATATGATAACGGTACATAATATATCCATCAAAAAAGGAAATCGAGCAATCGTTGACGAAGTTTCCATTCAAATTCCCCCGGGGAAGTTCACCGCCGTCCTGGGCATGAACGGCGCTGGCAAGTCCACACTCCTTAAAGCGATCAACAACCAGGAACGCATCATGCAGGGCTATATCGAGTGGGATGGGGTGGACCTTTCCCTCATTGACACCAAAGATCTGTCCTACCAAAGAGCTGTTTTGTCTCAGAATTTTGCACCGGGGTTTCCAATGAAAGTCATGGATCTGGTCGAAATGGGAAGTTATCCGTTTCAGCACAGGATCAGTCCGGATGAGAAAAATATGCTGGTGTACGATGCGCTCAAGGAAGTGGGGATGATTGCCTATGCGGACCGTGATTTTTCGAGCCTGTCCGGTGGGGAACAAAAACGGATTTTATTGGCGAAATGCCTGGTCCAGCTGAAAAACGACCTGTGCACCAGCCCCAACAAATATTTGTTTCTCGATGAACCGACGGCATCGATTGACATCCATCACTCGTACAAAATTCTTGAACTGGTCAAAAACTGGACAGTTCACAAAAATTTGGGGGCTTTTGCTATTTTGCACGATCTAAACCTGGCGTCTCAATTTGCCGACAATATTGTGATCCTGAAAGAAGGAAGAGTTGTTCAGCAAGGACACCCTGATCTGGTCTTCACCCCGGATCATTTGGAACATTCACTGGAAATCAAATCTATTATTAATCAGCATCCGGTATTTGGATGCCCACATATTATAACCTTACCAATATGAGTACTATCAACGAATTAAAGCAAAGAGCAGAGCAATTAAAAAAGGACAATCCACGATTGAGAAACCGTGACGCGGCAGCGGAACTGGGCATTTCTGAATATGAATATATGGCTTTGGAAGTAGGCCCGGATCGGGTTATTCTGGATGCGGACTGGAAAGAGGTATTGCTCGATGTACATAAAATGGGGTACGTGATGGGGCTTACCCGCAATGAATCCTGCGTTCATGAACGAAAGGGGGTTTATGATAATATTTCCTTCACGGGGGGACATGCCAATATGGGGGTAGCCGTGAATCCGGATATCGATTTACGCTTATTCATGAATCCGTGGAAATACGGAATGGCCGTGGTGGTCCGAAGAAAAAATATGGACGACCTGTACTCCCTCCAGTTTTTCTCAAACGAAGGGGAAGCCATTCATAAAATATATTCCACCGAGAAATCGGATCTCGATGCGTATCATGAAATAGTTCAAAAGTACCGGGCCGAAAAACAGGAACCCGTACTGCTGGACAGATCGACTTTTACCGAGCGAAAAATTCAAGA
>CALGAA010000075.1 GCA_937952445.1 uncultured Bacteroidota bacterium
CTTCCGGGCTGTCGCTACCCGGACTGCTGTCGATATCCATATCTCCGATTTCCATTCCGCTGTTCCAGGCCTCGACGATCTCTGAATAATTCACCCAGGTACGGTCTGTAGGGACACTGATTGGATTCAGTTCGAGATAAATCGCCGTAAGCAAGGTATCGCCTACATTGACGGGTCCCTCAATAATTGCAGTAGTATCCGATCTCCACCCATAGGCGACGTTCTCCGGAAGGGTAGGATCAAATGTATAGCCTTCCGGTACGTAGTCTTTGACCCGAACGCTATCCACCATGATTCCTTCCTGATTCACTACGTGGATATTGAAACGGATGAGGTCTCCATACCGTACGGGGAAATTAGTTTCTGTACTATCGACCTGCTTGTACAGGGCCAGATCCAGGAACATAACCCCCGCAGGGTCGTGATCATCCTCACTGCCAATCGAATCCCTGTGCGGGCTATCAAAATCATCATCACCATCGTCTCCTGGCCGAACGCTTCTTTCTGCTTCGGAGTCCGAACCGGGTGTACTGTCGTAATCAAATTCTCCGACCTCATTTCCAGTCGTATCGTAAACCTCCAGTATTTCAGCATAGTTGATCCAGCTATCCATCATCGGAACAGCTACAGGCTGAAGAGTAAGGTAGATACTCACCGTATCGTATTCCAAAAAGTCCAGTTGATTGGTTAACATCACGGTACCATCTGCCTTCCACCCCTGGCTGACGTTTTGGGGCAAAGTGGGATCGAAGTCATAACCCTCCGGAACATAATCCGCCACCCGTACGGAATCCGTAATTACGTTTCCTTGATTTTGAATGATAATATCAAATTTGATCAAGCTTCCAAAATGCAGCGGGAAATCACTGTTGAGCGTATCGATCACCTTGATCAGGGCAAGGTCTACCACGTCCAGGATAGCCACATCATGGTCATCCTCATCATAACGGGGGTCATCAACTCCATCCCGGGTACCCGATGCGGTTGTGCGCCGTAATCATTCGTCGGATCATTATCCGGTGTGCTATCGATATCGTCCGGATGACCTCCATCCAGGTCTTCAAAAGAGCTGATTTCGGCATAATTAACCCAGTTATTTACGCCTGTTTCCTGCCGTAGTATCAAGGCAATGCTGATCGTAGTGTCTGCACCCGGTGCTAAAGGACCGGCGATCGTGAACACAGGGTTGTCAGGATCTGTACCGTCCCATCCATTATTCAATGCATTTCCGTTATCAAATTCAGTATTGGTCGGCACATAATCAGTCACTTCAATGTTCTGCACAGGTTCATTACCCTGATTAAATACCGTGATATCGAAAATAGCCACATCGTCATATTGGAAAGGCAATGTGTTGTTGGTGCTGACCACCTTGCGCAAGGCCAGATCATAGACCTGCAGACGCAAAGGATCGTGGTCATCTTCATCCGTTTCGGCCACACCATCTCCGAAATCACCTGTCCCATCTCCATCGATATAATCATCGGCATCACTGTCGGGTTGACCTCCGGCATCGTTGTTCGGATCGTTATCCGGCGTACTGTCGACATCCTGCAATTCCATTCCTGTCGTATCGCGGAAATGGCTGATTTCACTATAGTTGGTCCAGGATGACGAATCCGGCGCACTAACCATTTCCAGGACCACCGCAATTCTAATTTCGGTCATTTCCCCATGATAGAGCGTATCCCCTGTCCAGGTATACACCGGATTACTGGGGTCGGTTCCATCCCAGTTGGGGTTAATTTCTTCGCTATCGATGAACGAAAATCCAGCAGGTAGATAATCGGTCACCTCTATGTAACTGGTCGGGACGTTGCCCTGATTGAAAATCTGGATCAACATGGAAAGAGTATCGCCATACGTCACTGTACCCGGGTACCCCTCATCCCAGACTTTTCTCAGAGCCAGATCTGCTACTTTTACCAGCGCAGGATCGTGGTCATCTTCGTCAGTGTCTGGATTCTCATCGCCCGGTTCACCCGTTCCATCACCATCCACAACGTCGTCCGAAGGACTTTCCGGGCTACCCCCCGCATCGTTGGAGGGATCATCATCGGGGGTTGAATCTCTATCATCCAGATCAGCCGGATTATGGTGTTCTCCGATCTCCGCAATGTTGAGGTAAGCATCGGTTTCAGTGGAATATTCCAGACGGAGTGAAATTTGAATCGTCGTATCCTGCCCGGGTAATAAGGGTCCCTGAACCATTCGTTTGGCTATATTAGTAGAAGGTTCCAAGTTCCACCCCAAATCTATATTGGATTCCAGGAAAACCAACCCGTCCGGGAGCAGGGTTTCGCTTCAATTGTTCGATCAGCTCGTAAACGTTTTGCTTTTCAAGTTGCCCAGACATCGCCTTGATTGAAAATTTGGATATCGAAAACCAAGGTGTCCCCGTATTTTAGATCCGCAGGTTGGTCTACGGTTTTGATCAAAGCCAGATCAAACTCCCGAACTTCTTCCATTATTTCCGTACCTGGGAGGAACTGGAGGGGTTCGGAGCATAGACACCCTTCGATAGGTTGTACAGTAAACACCAAACCATTGGCTGGGTCACAGTCCATTTGGGGGATATACCCCGTAAAATCGATGCTACCATTTATCGCAACCGGTCCATGGATGAGAATCGAATCTACGACTTCTGCAGCTTCCCCATTCATATCAGCACAATGGATGATAACAAACAAGCTGTCGTGCTCGCTCAATGCCCTCTGAGACACAGTAACAGTACCAGTGTATTCTAAAAAATCAGATTCGGAGATGGTAATAGCAGAAAGATTGTCAAAGGTCAAAATGGGATGAATCACCTCTATTTCCAGTGTATCCACTCCCGTAATCCCGGATACTCCTTCTAAGCAAACCGTTTCTCCACACATCAGTCCTTCAACGGTCACAAAATTCTCCACTTGAATGTTCACCATCTGCCCACACTCCGTATCTTCCTGCGCCATTACTTCAAACGTAAAGTCAATGGTTTCTCCTTCCAAAACCTCTTCTCCGCCATATGCAAAATAAACTAATGTTCCGCCCGGGTTGAGAGGGTCAGGTTCTATTCGATCAACCGTTGGACAGGCAGCGGAGCTAGCCGTATTACAGACCAGAGATCCCGGTAAATATTCCAGACCGGGAGACAGAATGAGTACTCCGGAATCCAGACCCGTGAAGTCCCCGCCCTCTATTTGATAAACCACGTTTACAGGCGTGGCAATCGCACAAGTGACACCCTGATCCACTCCCAGTTCTACCGTCGGATTGGTCTGGTAAGGCTGTAATCCATCGATGTATAAGCGATCACTTGCTCTGCGTATTCTATTTCCAATCACAGGTCCACCACATGGACGTTCTCCAAAAGACGTGAAGAACAACTGGGATCCGGATCGGAAATCACACGAGGTATGGCCCTCCAGCCGCAGCTTAACCTGACGGTTTGTTGGTGATGGATTAGTTCCAGTTCCAGGTAAGCTATCGACCAACATACTATGTGCTGTCAAATCGACCGAAAGGATATTACCGGTTGTCGTTGTTTGGGCAAATATAGATTCTCTGTTCATTACCCCGATGGGATATTCCACCAATACGTCTGAGATCTCAAACCCCGATGGCAGTGTAATATCAATACGAGGATTTATCACAGAGCCCGCATTCGCTGAATTGACTATCATCTCGTAATATACAGTACTACAAAAGTTAGCCATATTATCGGGGTTATTGATACTGGGTTGGGCCACCAAATTAAATTGCAATTCTGAATCTACCGGATTGATGGTGTAACTGAGAGTTTCATATGTGCAGTTTTCATCGTCCTCCCCATCCGGGTATTTGTAACAAGACCACCCATGCAACACCTCAAAGACCCCGGAGATACAAGAATTGAGTTCTACAGAAAATATAATTGTCCGGGTGGAATTTCCATTATGAGTCCCCAGTTCATATATGCCATTCGTATTGCGGGGGATTATGACGCCATTTTCCGAAACCGACAAAATAGTGACACTATCATTTTCTGGCAGTTGCAACCATGTATAAGAAAGGGTGCCCCCTTGAGGACGAATTTGCAGTTGAAAATTGGTGGCATTGTTGTTTGCGTTACCAACCGGCGGGAGTTGATTATAATCAATGTTGCCCAGATTCGTATTGCTTCCTGTTGTCAGGGAACTCTCGATGGTCTCAAATTCATCAGCCGGGCATATCGGAGATGTATAAGCGATAGATAAATCCGTGGTGACAGTAAGCGGGGATTCACACGATCGTCGGAATGCAACGTAGTACCGCAGATCCACATTTTCCTCCTCGTACGGGAATAATGAGCCTCCAAAGGCATCATGAACGTCGCGAACCTTCAAAATGACATCGGTTTCCGTCTCTATAATTTGAGAGGTTGGGATGTATTGCGCTAATTGCTCCTGGGTCATCCCTGTCGATATCTGCTGCGTAACGAGCCATGCATGTCGGAAATTAACATCGTTTGGTTTAGCCACTACAATACTATCCGGAATATAAAGTGGTCGGAATTCGTTGGGGAAAAAATCATAGGTACCAGTATAACCGCTGAGTACCCCGCCGATATTTTGCTTGATCTCGATCAAATATAGGAAGTCACGGTCGCATCCATTTCCGGAAAAACCACCGTTCTTGATTTCCACCGATAAGGCTGCACCGAGGAATAACATTTCATCATACATCTCATTACACGCGTATTCGACGTTTTCTTCATCGGCAGGAACAGCAGCAAAAGATCCTGTGAAAATTTCCTCTTGTCGTTCACTCATTGGCCTGTAAGTGCCAGGCACTACACTATACCAATCCTCTGATTTTTCTTTACAAAAAGCATATTGAGTTACCAGGTTGATTTGATCAGTCGGAGAAAATATGAAGTCGTCAGGCAGATTCTCACCTCCCGGCAACATAGTCAGGGCTTCTACCGTTAAGTCATATTCAAATCCATTTGATATGAGCACCGGCTCCAACCCCCCAATTTCATACATATTGGCACCTTGAATAATTTCGATCCAGGCAGTGTCGGGACAAAAGAATTCGTCCATCCCAAAAACATGTGTTTCCCTGTAATAGCCACCCACCCAATCCGTCGTACTTCCTGCCGAAAAGCCCAATTCGGATTGATGACGAATCGTATCTCCGATCATCGCTCTTTTTAGATTAAGGTTTTCAGGATTTGCCCGTACGAAGTCATCCCAATCCCGATTATCTTCGGAATCGACATACCCATATGAAATACGCTCCACGCTATAGGAGTTGATCACCCCTCCCCCTTCTTCACCACATTCACCCGGCATACAACCCAGCAGAAGTATATCGTATTCACTGCAGTTCAAATTAAGCAGGCACAAAGGATCACAATTGATGTTGGTGGACTGTCCAAGTCTTAGCGATGTCAATCCATCCACTCCATCTGCACAATTCGTCATTAATTCAAAACATACTTTTATTGGAGCAGCAGGTTGGAACATGACGTCTGACAACAGAACATGTATATAAAGTATATCACCAATCGTAGTAGTTTCTGCTATTGGGATAGTATTCCCGCCAATTGAAAAATTGGAGTTCATGAGACTTCCAAAGCTAAGTCCGCCTCCTGTAGGCAACTCAACGGTGAAAGTGACATAGCTGCTGTCCGCATTTCCTACTTTCAAAAATTGATAGTTAGGATATTCGACACAATATTCATAGACCTGATTACCCGAAACAACGGAATTTCCAGTCACAATGGGATCAGATGCAGAAGCCATCCCACCAGTACCAGCATGCCCTTCTTCAAATTGGGTGTTACCTCCACATAAATCTGTACCCCGTACCCTGATATAGGGATTGGATAACGTATAAGGACCACAAATATTCGGGTCCTGGCAACACATCACATACGACATCTCTATAAAGATCGTATCTTCCGGGTGCAATTGGTACGAAGATTCAAAATCATTATTGGCAGCAGTATGGCTGGTAATCCCCGAACCACAGGATGAACTTCCACTCGACTGTATGTTCGGAAAATAATCAGTCAAATCTTCCCCTTCATCATTTATCACTTTAAAATCAGTGATGTCCAGGGCGGTATTGGAACCGTTGGCGTTGAGGAAAATTTGATTGAGTACAGAAGGTCCTATGCCTGTGTTCCATACCCGCATTCGGATGAAACCTTTATCCTGGCCATCCATACAAACGACATTATCCAGGCTATCGATATCAGATGACAGGACAGGTTGAGAGAAATCCAGCCCTACACTTCCCACAATCGCTTGAGGTGATGGGCATGTTTGCCCTCCACATCCCCACAAAGTTTGGTGGGTTACAGTACCATCTGAAAAGTTGCAGTTATTTACGATAAAGCATTCTTCCAGGATAATAGAATCCCCATTTGTTAAAATGGTATCTTCATCTCCAAACGTCCCCGCAAATAATTCATCTGCCAAATCTATTTCGTAGATTAACTCTCCACCGACCACGGTAGGTGTCAGAGGGGTATTATTATATCGAAGTTCGTAGTTCAGCAAATCACTCCCGGGAGTTACCCGATGTTCTATCTTGGAAATATATCCAAATCCTCCGTTTAAAATTCTAATGGGCCGACACACCATGGAAGGAAGATCATGAACGATTGTGTCCTTGCTATGAACATATTGAGTTACAAGAGATGCATACTCAATGTTATAATTGGAAGAAACCTCCTCCAATACTATTTCACCCGACCATACCCCCAGGGTATCATAAGCCAGATTT
>CALGAA010000076.1 GCA_937952445.1 uncultured Bacteroidota bacterium
GCGGACCAGGCCAGTAGATTAAATCCAATTTTATTCATAATCACTCGGTTTTTTTCCCTTTACATAGCTGTCAAATCCGAACGGGGTTGGGTCGTATTCTCCGACCGGGTTGACCTTCATATCCGGAGTGATCTGATCTTCCATCCCCATCGTCCAATATACGGCATTTATGATTAATCGGCGGAAGTCAGCACTCACCAAATCCGTGGCAGCTCCCATGGTTGTCGTAAATACCCGACCCTCAGGGCTATTGGAATCGTACCTATAGGATTTCGTCCATGCCACGGGGACGATGGATTTTCTCCAGTTGATTTCCGACTCAGGAGTCATACCCGCTGTCGACCCACCCCAGATCATTACCTGGGCGCCAGCTGGTATTTCGGTAATTCCATATACGTCGGTCGGACCCCATATATCCTCCACGCCGGATATGATGGGGTGCTTTTCGCGTTCTGCCAGCCCATCTATCAATCCACGGGTTCCTTCCTGACCATGAATTCCATGGTGATTAATCCAGGTTTCGCCGAGAATTTTTTTGCCAAATCCACCTTCCCATCCCGGAACAGAACTGTTGTAACTATACTTGGCATAAGGGTGATTCCTATCGCTATAGTTGAAGGCATGGGTGGCCGTGCGCAGACCGATGACGGGTTTTCCTGATTTGAGGTATTCATCGACATATCGCATTTGTTCCACCGGCAATCCCCGGAAACGAGTAGCTATGATCATCAGATCGGCCGTTTCCAGGGATTCAATTCCGGGGATATTTTGCTGGTGATTTGGATTGATCAAACCTGTTTCAGGATCGATGGAAAAAAGCACGGTAGTGCGGAATCCATGGTGTGTGCTCAGTACTTTGGCCAACATAGGCAGCCCCTCTTCAGATCGGTATTCTTCGTCCCCACTGATCAACACGACGTGCTTCGTCTGCGTCCCGCTGCGGGCGGGCTCATGCGTGATCCAAAGCCGATTGCTCTGACAATTGGCCAACATAGAAATGCTGAGGATCACGGCGAGAATCAACACGCCATCCTTAAGGAAAGATAATTTCATAATCGAGTTCAATAAAAACCTACGCAATGGACGTCTCCTGTTCCTGGACGAGTTCATCAACCGTTTTGATGTCCGTTCGTTTTTGCCAGAAGTAGAAAATGGTAAATAATACAATCAATATTCCTGGAAAAATCAACATATTGGTCAGCGTAGCCTGCCCAGCTGCCAGTTCAAGCGCACTACCTTCCAGACCCTGTGCGGATGCAGATTCTCGTGCACTGTCGATCCATCCTCCGATCACGGGCTGGAAGATCGCTGAGGAAAACATCCCCATACCACCTACCAGGGAAAGACCCAATGCACCTGTCAACGGCGCTCGTTTGGCGGCAGCTCCCAGCATGGTCGGCCAGAAATAACAAACCCCAATCGCAAATAAGATAGCAGCTACATATGCCATTGGTCCTGTGACGATGCTAAATAGATAGATACCGATGAAGGTCACGATCGCTCCTCCCAGCAAAACCCCGGTTTGTCCCAGCGCAGCCACCACCGGTCCGGCGAAATACCGACCGACGGCCATCAATCCTGTCACCAGGGCTAAAATAAGCATTGGACTTGCACCACTTTCAGCCAAAGTTACGCTGACCCATTGCTGAGGACCAAATTCTGAAATCGCTGTGAGCGCCATAGTGAAGAACAAAAACAAGAAAACCGGATTGCCCAGTGCTTTGGCATTGGTAGCCAGAGATTGCATTTCCTCGAGCTTTGGTTTTGGAAAGGTCTGACCTAAGAACAATACGAAATATATGATCGTAGGAATCATCATAAACCATATTTGGGCTTGCCAGCTCATCCCCATATTTGTCATGACATAAGAAATCAGACTTCCCAAAACGATTCCGCCGGGGAACCACATATGGAACCGGTTGAGCATTTTGTCGACCTTGATCCCTTCGTAAGTATCTGCAATCATTGGGTTACAAGCGGCCTCCGTACAACCGTTACCAAATCCAATTACTAATGTGGACATCAATAAAATTCCGTAACTACCCGCATAAATCGTCGTGATGATTCCCACTACGTGGCAGATAAAGGCGATCTGCATGATTCGCTTTGGTCCAATGTAGTTGTAAAAGATACCCCCAAGAATCATTGAAATTGGAAATCCGAAAAACCACATGGAATTGATAAAGCCCAACTGCTCTGCCGTTAATCCGAATTCTTCGCCGAGTTGGGGAAGAATCCCGGCTCGTATGGAAAACGTAAAGGCTGTCGTAATCAGGGCAAAACAGCTCCCATAAAACAGTCTGTTCTTGTTTAGTTGCTCATTCATTGAAGTCGAGTTTAGGTTGTTTAAAGATTTAAATTTATTTTTCTACCATTGTATCATTCCCGGGGTGCATATTCCGATCAATTTAATAAGAAGGGGTTCTATATGCGAATTTTACACTTCCCTATGGAGTTCCTTAAAAATTTTCAAAATAGGAATTTTCGTAGATATTTCAAGGAAAAGGTTGGAAAAATTCCATAATGCCCGTGGTTTTCATATTATACTGTATCTTTTTGGATGAACTCTGCACTGGTCCTCCTGAATTTGTCCGGCTTCTTTTAACCAGAGTAAAGGAAATGGGAGTCGAATGCGGGTGTAGAAGATTTTTGCTCCCTTAAGACCTCCACCAAATTATCATTTTAAAAACTTTTATCTTGCCTATGCTTACCTAAGCTGAGGTATGCACTATTCACCCCGGGCAAAAACCATCAGATTGACAATGAGGAAAGGGCAGATATAATCTTCTCTAAACCCGTTCAAGCTTAATCGGGTACGTCCTTCCCGATGCCCATTGTGGGATATATATGTTCTCGTCGTTGTCCACACAAACATCGTGCGGATGCCGGAACCCTGAAAAGGAATTGTCCTTCCGTTGCTCCATCAATTTTCCATTCTTATATATCGGTTCGGTCCCTCCTGGTGTGGATACGACCTGGTCATTTTCGTCTAGAATGGTGATGTATCCTGAATCCGGGTATTGTTGACTCGTACTGCGGTATACAGCGGCGAATGTATGCGATCCGTAAATAACTGGGCGACAGATGAAAGATCCCGGTACTTCGATCGTTTTTTGATATTGTCCATCGAGGGAAAACCGTTTGAGCTGCATATGGGTACGGTTGGTGATGATCAGGCCCGGGTTGGATTGCCGGTGATCGATCACAATTCCATGGCAGCACCGGAAAGTATCTTCGGTATCTCCTGTTCCTCCAAAATGCGATATGTATTCCCCTTTAGCATTGTATTTTGAAATGTAATTTAAACCGTATCCATCTGCGATATAGATATCTCCATTGAGAGGATTAACCGCTGTTTCCGTCGGCTTAAACTGTCCCGGATATTGGTACACCCCACTTTCCCCGGGGTAGTCTATTTTGAGAATTTCCCTCCCTTTTAAATCGGTTTTTATCACCTGATTACGGTCGGTGTCGGTAATAAATAAAAATTGTTCCCCACCCTCATCCGACAAGGTAAGTCCGTGAGCTCCCGGATAGCTGGTGCCCCATACCTCCAGCAATTTTCCGGATTTATCGTATATCAAAACATTGTTTTTGGTTTCATTGGTAAGCAGGATCAATCTTCCTGCAGCATCTTCCACCATTTCGTGGCAGTCGTTAACCGGGTTGCGACCGGCATCCAGCACGCCCCATCCTTCTACCACCCGATACCGGTGGTCGTTGTGTCCAATGATTTGATTTTTCATATTTGCTTGATTTATAAATAGGGTTGGTAGTGTTGCCACAGTAAGACATGCAGTCCCACTTCGTTTGATAAAATTTCGCCTGTTCATTGCAGTGCTTTTGGCCATTTTGAAGATTCAAGTTAAAAATTTCTTTTGATTATTAATGTTATTTTCTGAATTGCAATGACCATGATGAAATCTCCGGGCAATTAATTCACAATCCTCATAATACCTTAGTACCAGAGTACGACTTTGCACTCTGAAATTATTTTATCGTATTTTTCACCTTTGATTTCGATTCGGAATTGGTATTCCATCGGTTCATCTGGTGGAATATCACTGTCCAAAATTAAAATTCAGCAGATTGAAAATATCTATCGCACAGCTCAATTATCACATCGGAAATTTTGACGGAAACATCCGGCAAATGGTGGAGGCTATCGAACAAGCCCGTCAGGATGGGGCCGATTTGATTTGTTTTAGCGAACTCGCCACGACGGGGTATCCGCCCCGGGATTTTTTGGATTTTGAAGATTTTATCGAGTTGTCCTACGAGGCGGTTGATCAGCTCAAGCCGCATTCCGATGACCTGGCAATCGTAGTGGGTAGCCCCCGGTTCAACCCGGTAGCAGAGGGCAAAGATTTGTACAATTCTGCGCTGGTTATCCATCAGGGCGAAATCGTATTTACCCAGCACAAGACCCTGTTACCGACCTACGATATTTTTGATGAATACCGGTATTTCGAACCCGCCAACCGATGGAGCGTATTTGAATATAAAGGAAAAAAAATAGCAATTACGATTTGCGAAGACATTTGGAACGTAGGCAATGCAAACCCTATGTACACGATTTGTCCGCTGGACGAAATGATGGCCGACGAGCCGGATTTTATCATCAATATTTCAGCCTCACCTTTTGATTATACCTCTGCCCGGCGCCGGATAGAGGTGGTTCGGGCCAATGTAAGCCGATACAAAATCCCACTTTTCTATGTGAATCACTGTGGAGCCCAAACAGAAATTTTATTTGACGGAGGTTCCCTGGTCATGAACCAGGATGGAGTTATGGTGGATGAATTTTCCTATTTTACCCCTGCTTTGAGAACATATGATCTCGATGAAGTGCGGAAAAACGCAGAAAATCGAGAGCAATCGAAAGAAAAAATGGAATTGATCCGAAGAGGCTTGGTCATGGGGATCCGGGACTATTTCCGCAAGCTCGGATTTACACGGGCGATTCTCGGATTGTCGGGGGGGCTCGATTCGGCACTTACCTGTGTACTGGCCGTAGAGGCCCTTGGAGCGGAAAACGTCCGGGTTTTGTTGATGCCGGGCCCATATTCGACTGACCATTCCATCTCGGATGCGCGGGAATTAGCTGAAAATCTGAGTATTCAATACGAAGTTGTGCCGATCACGAAGGCCTACGAAGCTGTGGTCGAAAACCTAAACCCCGTTTTTGCAAATCAGCAATTTGGCTTGACAGAGGAAAACATTCAGGCCCGGCTACGCGGTTTGTTTTTGATGGCAGTATCCAACAAATCGGGGGAAATTTTACTCAATACTTCCAATAAGAGTGAAGCAGCAGTGGGGTACGGTACGCTATACGGAGACATGGCAGGAGGAATCTCCGTTATCGGCGATTTGTACAAGACGGAGGTGTTTGAACTGGCCCGTCATCTGAATCGCCACGAGGTTATTATTCCGCTCAATACGATCATTAAGCCTCCTTCAGCGGAGCTGCGGCCCGATCAGAAGGACAGCGATTCGCTGCCGGAATACGCTATACTGGACGTTATCCTGTATCAGTACATCGAGCGGTCACAGAGTCCTGAGGATATTATTGCCCTCGGTTACGATCCGGTATTGGTTCGGAGAATCTGCCGCCTGGTTAATATCAATGAGTTCAAACGATATCAGGCCGCGCCTGTCCTGCGGGTCAGCCGGAAAGCTTTTGGCATGGGTAGGCGTATGCCCATCGTCGGAAAATATTTGTCATAATTCCCCGAAACAATTACATTTGACCAGCGCGATCGATTTTAAGATCCTAATCCGGTGTTTTCCATGACTTAGTAAGAATTGTCTAATGCATAATGGCGCCCTCGGAAGTCTATGCGTGGTGAAGGCTGCCTTCCTACTTCAGGAAGGTTAAGTTGGCTTGAAAAAAGGGGGCAATATGCTTTCGAAAATTAGAATTTATCGCACAATTAAAACCTCAACTGCTTATTCGTTACCTCATCAAAATATAACCAATATGTCGCTGAATATTTGGAACTCCGGAATCTTTTATTTGTCGATTGTCCTAATCACCGGACTTGTATCCTGTCAGGAAGAATGGCCTCCCTGTGAACCCAGACAAGACGATCCATATACTGCTTATTCCGATTCCCTTCGCGGTACACTTCAATGGCCGGACGACCTGCTGATCAATGTGTTTTCGGGCCCTGAACTGACGCCCAGCCCGGCCTGTATGGCAGTGGCACCGACCGGAGAGGTTTACGTGGGTGTCGATATGATCGGTTCGTTGGGCAAGGAAATGGGACAGGGTAAAATTGTGCGGTTCGTCGATTGCAACCAGGATGGCATCGCAGATTCGTATACCATCTTCGCAGAATTGGATGACCCCCGCGGCATCATTGCGATCGATGAAAAGGTTTTTGTACTCCACACCACGTTTTCACCCGAAACGCAAAAGGCCGATGGCATGGATCTGGTTGTCCTTGAAGATCGGGATGGCGATGGAATCGCAGACGGACCTGCCCAGCCTCTCATTGAAAACATTTGTTCCCCCAAATTTTTACAGGACCGGGGAACCGACCACGCTACGAACGGGATCCGAATGGGGATCGATGGCTGGATATACATCTCGGTTGGGGATTTTGGGTTTACTGACGCGGTGGATCGGGAGGGTACCAGGCTGACTTTGTTGGGAGGGGGGATCGTCCGGGTGCGGCCCGATGGAACGGAAATGGAACTGTATACTACAGGTATGCGCAACATTTACGACGTCGCCATAGATCCATTTATGAACATTTTTACAAGAGGAAATACCAACGACGGGGGTGGTTGGAACATCCGGTTTAGTCACCACATCCAATCCGGGGAATACGGGTATCCGATGTTGTTCAAAAATTTTACCGAAGAAATTATTCCAGGGCTGGTCGATCTTGGTGGGGGTTCTGGTACGGGAGCGTTGTATCTGGATGACGACCGGTGGCCTCAGGCTTATGACCGGATGCCTTTAATGGCCGATTGGGGTCGGAGTTATTTGTATATGCATCCGGTCACCCCGGATCGGGGAAGCTTTACCCAGAAGGTGGAAGAATTTATCCAATTGCCCCAGATCACCGATGTGGACATTGATGCATCGGGCATCATGTACCTTTCTGCCTGGGATGGCGCAGGCTACTCTGGAAGTTCGGAAAAGGGATTTACAGTGCGGGTCGTGCCGGAAGGATTCACTCCACAACCTTTCCGTAGTTTGGCCGATGCAAAAGTTTCCCGATTGCTGGAAGTGCTCCAATCGGGGAGTGGAGTCGCACGACAATATGCCTCCTACCAATTGGTGCAGCGAGGGAATTCCCGCACGGCATCCCGGGTGTGGGGGGTAACCAGGAATACCAATCTCCCTCTCGAGGTTCGGGTGGCTGCATTATATACATACGCTCAGATGACGGGCGAGAAAGGACTGGAAAAAATAGCTGGATTGGCTGGTGAAGAAGCGATGAAAGAGCACGTCCTTCGGGCGATGACGGATCGACTTGGTACAGTGGATGCGGTTCCCATTGAGCCTTATCTGGCGGCTCTCAGCCATTCGAGTGATCGGGTGAAAAATGCAGCCATCGTTGGTCTGGGTCGTATGGGAAGAAAGGAAGCGATCCCTGAATTATTGAAAATAGAAGTGCCTGCCTCGTTTCAGTCACCGGAATTTGGAACGGAGGGACCACACGCTGATCCAAATGCTGAAATCATTTCTTCTCACCTGGCGGTCAAAACCCTGGTCCGGATGAACGCGGTGGATGAATTGCTCGATGCGGTGGAGAAAGACCAAAACCCATTGGCGATGTGGGCGCTTCGGTATATTCACCACCCTGATGTACCGCGGCGATTGATGGCATTGTACCGTGAACACCCCGACGACCTGGAATTTCGGGTGTCAATTTTGAATTTGTTATCCAGGTTGTACCATCAGGAGGCTCCCTACGATAGTTCCTGGTGGTGGGGAACCCGACCTGACACGAGAGGGCCTTATTATGTGGGAATCGAATGGGATGCTTCCCCCCAAATCCGGGACTTTTTATTGGACACCTGGCGCAATAGTTCGGTGGATGAGAAAGAATTATTCACCTTTTTGAATACCAGGTACCGTTTGGGGATCGATCAATTTGGGCAAATCGAGGAGGATGTAGAAGAAGAGTCTGCTCCTTTGGTGGATTTGGAAAAAATCCGCAACAGAGAAGGGCAAATCGGGAAAACGTCCATCGAGGATGTCATTCTTGCTTTGGACAAAATAGAAGGTGATGTGGAGGAAGGCCGGTTGCTGTTTGTCAAGCAAGGCTGTCAGACCTGCCATAATCTCGATCGGAGTGCGGTAATGAAAGGGCCGTATATGGGCCAGGTGGGTTCGATCATGAACAGGCACCAGATCGCAGAATCGATATTGAAGCCGAGCGCATCGATTTCCCAGGGATTTGGAACAGTACAAATCCGAACACGGGATGAAAAGATTTTCGTCGGTTTTGTCACGGAAGAAACTGCCGGGGAATTGGTGATTCGGAATATTGCCGGGATCGCCACCACCCTCGATAAATCTGAAATTCAGGAGAGAAAGGAACTCGAATCTTCGATGATGCCGGCAGGTTTGGCCAATTCTTTATCTTTTCATCAGTTTGCTTCCCTGGTTGATTTTTTGAAAAGCCAAACCGAATAAATGGAATCCAAAGAAAGTATCAATTCGAGAAATTATAATATTATCTTATAATCAAATTGTTGATTTTGCTCTAAAATTGGAGTGGAATGGATAGGATATTGTTGATATTATAATATTTTTACTTTTCCTATAAACGCCGATGCGCTCTTCTGATTCACCTTGCACCCAGAAGTAGGCGCCGGGAGGAATTGATAAAAATAATTGAGCAAAGCCTGACCTTCATGACAACCCTGGATTATATACTTTTTTTTACATACCTGACTGGTGTCGTAGTAATTGGGGCTTCCTTTTACTCCAGAAACAAAACTTCTGAAGCTTTTACAACCGGAAATCATCAATTTCCGGCCTGGGCGGTGACCTTATCCATTTTTGCCACATTTGTAAGCAGTATTAGTTATCTCGCACTTCCCGGGAGCGCTTACTCCGGGAATTGGAATGTATTTGTCTTTAGCTTGTCCATTCCGATCGCCTGTATAATAGCTGTAAAGTATTTCGTCCCCTTATATCGCAGAGTGAATAGCCCATCCGCGTACACATTTTTGGAAAACAGGTTTGGTGTATGGGCGCGCATTTATGTGTCTGCATGTTATCTTTTGACCCAGGTGATGCGAATTGGCACTATATTATATTTACTGGCGATTACCATACACACGATTACGGATTGGAATATTCCATTTATTATACTTCTCACCGGGCTGAGCGTATTGGTTTATTCGTTGATGGGCGGAATACAAGCGGTTATATGGACCGATGCTGTTCAAGCCATTGTGTTGATCGGAGGTGCAATGGTCTGTCTGGTATTTTTACTCGTAAACATCCCTGGCGGTTGGAATACGTTTATTGAAATAGGTCAGGAAAATGATAAATTTTCACTGGGTAGTTTCGGTTTGGAACTCGATGAACCCACGTTCTGGGTAGTGTTGATCTATGGGTTATTTATCAATCTGCAAAATTTTGGAATTGACCAGAATTATGTTCAGCGCTATGTTGCTTCCTCTTCCGACGCCAACGCCGGGAAATCTGCATTGTGGGGTGGTTTAATATACATTCCCGTGTCGTTCTTGTTTTTGGTAATTGGCACTTTGTTATACGTATATTACCAATCCGGCGGTGGTCAGCTTCCGCCTGAATTAATGACAGAAGGTCAGGGGGATAAAATATTTCCATATTTCATAGTCGAAGCGCTTCCACCGGGATTGACCGGTATCCTGATTTCGTCGATTTTTGCTGCTGGAATGAGTACGGTGTCCACTAGTTTAAACAGTGGGGCCACGGTGATTTACACCGATTATTATCAGCGGTTTTTCGGCCATAAATATGAGAAAGATAATTCCATGCGTGTGTTATATATTGCTTCTGTGGTCCTGGCGGTTTTGGGCATAATGGTAGCTCTGGCCATGATCAACGTAAAAAGTGCTTTGGATGCATGGTGGTCACTTGCTTCGATTTTTAGCGGGGGAATGCTCGGTTTGTTTCTGCTTGGTGCATTCGCCAAAGGGACCACTCAGGTGGGGGCTATTGCCGGTGTTATTGCTGGTATATTGCTCATTGTGTATTTGAATATTGTGCCCTTTTTTACCGGAGCCTCAACGGGTTTGCACAATTATTTGACCATCGTTCTGGCTACTTCGCTGATCTTTTTGGTCGGATTTTTGGTCTCGGCATTCGCAGGAAAAGGGAAGAAGCCCGGGTCTGATGATCTAAAGTAACAGAGCCATCTACAAGGTCACTTAGGAACTAAGATATCACGAATTTAATGCCCGGCGCCACCATATTAACCGCGCAGTTCGATCAATCCTTGATCCGAACTGAATCGCAAATAAAAACACGTACAGAAGGTAATGGATCTATGTACAGCAGTTATGATTGTTGCTTTAAATCGGTGATTACATTTGGGTGCATCCGCTCAGTTTGATTTTTTTCACTGTACTCTTTATAATATTGACTGGGCGACAAGCCGGTAAATTCTTTAAACTTCCTATTGAAATTGGACACATTATTGAAACCGCTTTCGTAGCAAATTTGATTGATATTGAGGTTGTTTTCCAGGAGAAGTTTGCAAGCATAACCTACTCGAAGCTCTGTGACAAATTCGATGTAGGTTTTGGAAGTCCTCTTTTTAAAATACCGGCAAAAATAATTGGGACTGATGTGTACGTGTTTCGCAACTTCCTGGATGGTAATTCCATTTTTGAAATTGCTGAGCGTGTATTGATAGATTTCATTGATTTTATCGTTGGGATCACTTTTATACTGATCCACAAAACCCTGGCTGGCCAGATACCGAATTTCTTTGGACTGGGCGATAATATCCAGCATTGCCAGGAGGTGAATCACCCGCTGGGCTCTCTTTAAATACAAGATTTCCTCCATCATATCGATAATGCGGTCGTGCGTACTGCCCAGAATCTGAAATCCACGGGTGGACATACGGAGAAGTTGCCTGATGTGGCGATTTTCGGCAATATCCAGAAAATCTTTACCCCAAAAATCTTCGCGGAAATGAATGGCGATAGATTCGACGTGGTGATTGCTGTCCTGTTGGAAATATATATCATCGTTGCGCCACATATGGGGCAAATTTGACCCAAGGAGAATGAGGTCCCCATCCGTGAAACGCTCAATACTATCTCCGGCCAACCGGGTCCCGGAGCTTTTACGGATGTAGGTCAATTCTATTTCAGGGTGATAATGCCAGTAATTGTACAAAAAAGGATATATATTTTCCCGTACACTGAACGAGTGTTCGGCGTTGGAATCAACTTTTCTTAAAATAGGCTTCATAATAATATTTTTATTCCTCCGTCCTGTTCACTTCCTCTTTCCAGACCTGCCTGGTCAGGAACACATCAATTCGGGGTATAGTGAGTGTTAATAATCAGGCGTTAACAACCGCAACCTTTGACAATATAATAGTTGGCTTAGTATGAAATTAACCTAACTTTTGTTGGTCTTTACTTCGGTTGTAATCTTGTGTTAACCCCTTGTTTGTCAAGTTTTTTACGGGAAGCCAATATAATATAAATTATGGATAAAATATACACAAATTAGTGGAAAATTCCGCCTTATGTTTGTCTTAACACAGATTAAGGTGATAATATCTTGTCTGTGAATTAATACTGAATTAATAGGAAATGGACTACTTTGCGGTCTGAAAAATAGGTAAAATACTACACTCAGGCATTTATGTCGGAAATTTAGTGGACAGGATGGCGATTGAAACTAGCTAACCCCAGGCTGTTGTCATTTGCTGGATTTTATTGGAAAATTTGGGGATTTTGTATCGCGCCTAATTAGTACAAATATAAAAATACAATTATGATGAAACACAGACTTAGAAACTGCTGGAGCACCTTAATGGTTCTGGCATTGATGTTGTCGATACCGCTTGTAGTCCATAGCCGGGATCTCCCCGTGGACCGCATAACGGGTCAGATTACCGATCAAAACAACGAACCCCTGATCGGTGTCAACGTCCTTGTAAAGGGTACTTCGAAAGGGACATCAACCGATTTTGATGGGATGTACACCCTCGAAGATGTGGATGATGACGCTGTCCTGGTTATTACTTACGTGGGTTTCACCACCCAGGAAGTGAATGTGGATGGCCGGTCGACCATAAACGTTGTTTTGGAGCCTAGTTCACAAACCCTGGATCAGGTCGTCGTGACCGCTTTGGGGGTCTCCCGGGATAAAAAATCGCTGGGATACGCGGTGGAGGAAATCGATGGTAGTGCCCTGAATCAGGTTGTTCAGGAAAACGTTCTCAACGGACTTTCAGGTAAAGTTTCCGGTGTGGCAATCAATTCAACCGGGGGGGCAGCGACCTCTTCGGTCAGTATGATTATCCGGGGTGCCTCTTCGCTCACAGGAGACAATCAACCGTTGTTTGTCATCGATGGTGTGCCGGTCAGCAATTCCCTGAGCGGGAACACCTCTCAGGTCGGTGACCGAAACATCGTGGATTATGGAAACGCGATTTCGGATTTAAACCCTGCAGACATTGAAAATGTGTCCATCCTGAAAGGGGCGGGTGCAGCTGCATTGTACGGATCACGGGCCGGTAACGGTGTGGTATTGATTACGACCAAATCTGGTCAGAAAAATCAGAAAATGCGGGTTTCTGTGAATACCAGTACGGTATTTGACAAGCCGTATAAGTATTTGAAAACACACAGCTCGTTTGCTACCGGGGTTACACCGTTTACCTCCGAACAATGGCAGCAGTTGACTGGTGGACCCCTGGTGATCGATGAAGGAAGTGCTGCGCGCCTGGGACCACAACTCGATATCGGACAAAATGCGATCCAGTGGAACAGCCCGTTGGATGAGAATGGGAACCCGATCCCCACGCCTTTGGTATCATATCCCAACAACGTGGCCAATTTTGTACAAACCGGTATAACCAATACCAATAACATCGCCATCAGTGGAGGAGGTTCCAACAGTTCTTTCCGGGTGTCGTATACTAATATGAACAACCGGGGAATCGTGCCCAGCTCAGATATGTTCCGAAACTCGCTCAACGTTAGTGGAACATACGACGTGACATCCAAATTGAGCTTCAGCACCAACGTCAACGTAGGCCGCTCCAATTCCAATTCCGTCCCGGCCAATAACCGGGGAACCAACCCATTGCAGTGGGCGTATGCAGTAGCTCCTCATATCAATATTTTAGATCTTAAGGAGTACTGGGAAGAAGGTCAGGTAGATATTCAACAGCGAAATGTACCCGATCACAACAACCCATGGTTCCTTGCTCACGAAGTCAAGAACGCCTTTACCCGGGACCGGGTATTCGGTAATATGGCTGTCGATTACAAGTTGACTCCTGAACTGACAGCGAGTTTTGTATATGCGATGGACCGATACAATGAACATCGAACCAACCAAATTCCATTTAGTGAAAACCGGAATGCGAATGGTATTTATGGGGTGACGAATATGAACCGTATGGAAGGTAACACCTCCGTAAACCTGGCTTATGATAAGTACTTCGAAAACTTCTCATTACGCGCCTCCATTGGTGGAAACTCGATGTTTCAAACCTATAATTCAAATACTACAGCTTCCAGTCGTGGTGGACTCGTTATCCCGGGCCTATTTACCCTGTCCAATATCACCCCGGCGAATCTTCAGTACAGCAATTACCGAAGCGAAAAGGCTATTTACAGCGTCTATGGTATGGCGAGCCTTGGCTTCCAGGATATGTTGTATTTGGACGTAACCGCCCGAAACGATTGGTCCAGTACATTGCCCGAAGCGAACAGATCCTATTTTTACCCCAGTGTGACGCTTAGTGCCTTGTTGAACAACATCTTCCAGATGAGTGATCAAATCGACATGATTAAGCTTCGCGGAGGATGGGCTCAGGTAGGAAATGATACGGGTCCGTACAGATTGCAATCCACGCTGGGCAACTCCGGCGCATGGAACGGGGTAACCCGATTGAGCACCTCCGGTACTTTATTGTCCCCGGACTTAAAACCAGAAATCATCACCTCCATCGAGGTCGGTACCGAATGGATCCTTTTCCGCGACAAGTTCCGATTTGAAGCAACCTATTACACATCGGATAATGAAAACCAAATTTTGTCCCTTGCTCTGCCTCAATCTTCCGGTTATGAAAGTAAATTGATCAATGCCGGGTTGGTGAGCAGTCGGGGTGTGGAGTTATCTGTTGGTTCAACCGTTTTCTCAAACAACGATTTTTCCTGGGACGTCGATTTCAATTACACATTTAATCGCACAAGGATTGAAGAATTGGCTGAAGGAATTGAATTTATCAATTTCTGGACCGATGCAAAAGGAGGAGCCTATACCTGGGTAGGAGAGGATATCGGAAATATTTACGACCAAAAACTCCTGACCGTAGAAGATCCAAAATCGGAATATTACGGATGGCCTATTCTGGATGGATCCGGAAGTTGGAACTATCTGGGCGGAATTAATAATCTTGTGAAAATCGGTAACTACAATCCGGATTTTACTATAGGAATGAGTACCGGACTTCGATACAAAAACTTCCGATTAAATGCGGTATTGGATTGGAGACAGGGAGGAGATTTTGTTTCTCAGACATACCGGTATGCCGAGTCTGACTTTTCCACCCAGCGCCAATTGGATAACACCATCAATCCTCAGAAAATCGATGGCAATATCGCGGATTATTTGAAAGCCAATGCGGATAAAATTATCGTCAACAACACGCCGGTGGTCGGTGGACCTATCCCGGCATGGGGCGGTTATGAAATCGTATACGACGGATTGCCAGTGGGCAGTGGTACTTTCAACCCAGGTGTGATTGCCGAGTATGACGACAATGGAAATCTTGTCCGGTACATCGAAAACCTGGGCGAGGAGGGTACACAGTATATCCCAATGGCGGACAACTACCCCTGGGATTTTACCAAAGCTGCTACTTTTGACGCTTCGTTTATCAAGCTTCGGGAAATCAGCTTGTCTTACACACTGCCATCCTCCTGGACTCAATCAGTTAAAATGGATAACCTGATGCTTTCCTTGTACAGCAGAAACATTATTTTGTGGACGGCAGCAGATATTGGAATTGATCCGGAAAGAGCTTTCCAGCCCGAAGGAAGTGGTTTTAAGCAAGGAATTGAGCGGTACAACGTGACGCCGTTTGTGCTTCCGATTGGTATCCGATTATCAGCTAACTTCTAATCTATATCAAATTATGAAATATCTCAATAAAATAACGATACTCATCCTGGCAGGATTCATGGTGTGGGGAACCCAATCATGTAAAGACCTGACAGAGCTCAATATCAACCCTAATGGAGTGGATATTGAAAAAGCTAACGCGAACTTAATACTGACGACCGTACTCACCCAGGCAGGGGTGGCCTACAACGACCTTGGATATGGAGACGCCGCCGGTGTGATGCAACATACCCAAAAAGATGCCTGGTTTGGAGGACACAACAACTACGACTGGGATCCTGAAGATTGGGGTGGTTACTACAATATGTTGCGAAACAACGAGGCTGTATATGAAAAAGCCGTTGCAAATGATTTGAAATTTCATCAGGGAGTCGCCCTGGTCATGAAAGCATTTTTGTTTGGCCAAATCACGGATTTGTGGGGAGATGCTCCTTATGTCAATGCTTTGAAAGGGGACGAGGGAGAACCTGAAAATTTGATGCCGGTTTACGATAGTCAGGAGGTCATTTATCAGGGTATTCTGGATGATCTGGCTGAGGCTTCAAATCTGTTGTCGGGAAGTCCGGATTCCTATCGGGAAATATTTCCCAGTGCAGATGTGATTTACGGCGGAAATCCAGCTAAATGGCGGAAATTCGCTAACTCTTTGCGGTTACGCTATTTGATGCGGATTTCAAATAAGAAAGATGTCGGAAGTGAATTTGCGAGCATCGCTCAAAATCAGCCGATCTTTCAAAGTAATGACGACAACGCATATTTGAATTTCACAGGGTCGAGCGAGACGACTGCCTGGCCTTCCAATGCGATATTCGATGGAGGAAGTGGTAGTAACTACCGGCGGATTCACCCTGCCGCGACGTTGGTGGAAGTAATGCGAGAGCGCAATGATCCCCGGATGGCGATCTGGTTCAAACCAGTCGAAATTCCCACCGCGGCCAGTACAGATTATCCCGATAACACGATCGTGGACGGCGTTCGGTATTTTACACCGGAAAGCATCGCCGAATTTAAACTCAATACCAATCCGGATTACGTGGGTTTGCCAACTCAATTAACTATTCCTTCCGGGTACAATCTCAATCCAACTCCGGGTCAGACTTCCCAAACCCAGTTTTGCTCATATCTGCACGAGCGATACGCTACGGCAGGTGGACCGTTGTTGAATGCCCGACTGATGTCATACGCTGAAGTGAAATTCCTTCTGGCGGAGGCAGCTCAAAAAGGATGGATCAGCAGCGGTGCGGAAGGCCACTACAACGAAGCGATTCGTGCTTCCCTGGCTGAATGGACCGTGGGAGATCAGGCAGATGAATATCTGGCACAAGAAGAGGTGGCCTATGATGGCACCCTGGAGCAATTGATTACCCAAAAATGGATTGCAAGCTGGACGGCAGCACAGGAAGCATGGTTTGATTACCGCAGAACGGGTTATCCTGAGCTGGAAACAGGAGAATTGACGCCGAGAAGAGCTTTACCCATCCGGTTTATGTATGGGAGCAATGAGTTGAATTACAACCAACAGAATGTGGAAGAAGCGATCGACCGGTTAACATTGTCTCCATTTTCACAAGATGAGAAGAACAGCCCCTGGTCCAAAATCTGGGTGGTAGCGGGAACCGGAAAACCGTATTGATATCTGTTGTATTTATTATTGAAAACAAACATTCAGAACCGGTATTCCTGACCACAGGGATACCGGTTTTTGATTGTGGCCAACTTCGCTTATCTTGACCTTTAATTCGGATTGCCGTATGTGTTTAAGCACTGAATTATCGAGGATATGGCATACACCGATTCCATATGGGAACCCGTGGGAAAGAATTCAATTAATTTAAAACATACAAAATATTGCGCTTTGAGACACAGAGGAAACATGTTTACCTTACTTCTATTTGTTTTGTACGGGTGGACCGGGATAGCTCAGAACCCCATCCCGATCGAATCCGTAATTGCTACACCCCGTGTAGTTCAAAAATTCGGTCCTACTCCGCAGGAGATATTGACCGAAGAAATCAATAAACGGGTTGAAAACCTCATCGCGTTCGAAACCGGACATTCTTTTGACGCCCATCAACTGGTTTTGTTGACCGACGAAGATGGGTATCCGAATGTGTTGGACCGGGAACTGGATGTTCGTTTTCCACTTCCTTCCAATGAAGAAGGGTATCGGATCTTGCGTACGGCCGATCAGATCTTTATTCAGAGCACGGGTCAGCGGGGGCTCCAGTATGGTATCAGCCAAATATTGAGGGAAGCCCACTATAATGAGTTCGCCACGTGGAATGGCGCTTCGGTCAGCAGCGAGCCTGAAAAGGAGATCCGTGGCCACCAGATCGGTTACCGCAATACAGCCAATTCGTACGACGCCTGGACGCCTGAGATTTATGAACAATACATCAGGGATATGTTGATTTTTGGCGCCAATAGCATCGAGAATATTCCATTTGCGGATCCTGTCCCCATTCATTTTACCATTTCGGCGGATTCGATGAACGTCGTCCTGGGAGATTTATGCAACAAATACGACATGGATTACTGGGTCTGGACACCGATCGAATTTGATTTGAATGATCCTGTTAAATCGGCGCATTATCTGGAGCAATGTGCGGAATTGTACCGTCGATCGCCACGAATGGATGCCGTTTTTGTACCGGGAGGAGATCCGGGCAATAATCCACCGGATTTGGTGCTGCCGATGATGGAAAAAATGGCAGAATTGCTCCAGGAGCACCATCCGGAGGCGAAGTTGTGGCTGTCGATGCAGGGTTTTAAAGACGATGAAACCCAGTACGTGTACGATTATATGAATGAACAGTCCCCTGAATGGATGGGTGGATTGGTGGCCGGGCCCAGCAGCCCGCCGATGGACCAGACGCGTGAGGCTTTACCGGATCAATTTCAGCTTCGTCATTATCCGGACATCACCCACACGGTCCGATGCCAATACCCCAATTGGTGGTGGGACCCGGCGTTCAATTTTACCCTGGGACGGGAGCCCATAAATCCACAGCCGCTCAGATACCAGAATATATTTTTATATACCTCTCCGTACACCGATGGATTTGTGACCTATTCCGATGGAATGCACGACGATCTCAATAAAATGGTATGGTCGAGATTGGGTTGGGATTCCCAGGCTGATATTTACGATGTAGTATGGGAGTACGCCAACTTTTTCCTTCATTCTCCTGCTGCTGATCAGATAACGGACGGATTGTTTGCGTTGGAGCGGAACTGGGATGGGGCTGTAAAAAACAATGGTTCGATACAGGCTACCTTGAGGTTGTGGAAGGGAATTAACTCCGCCTATCAGCTCGATCAGCAGTGGACCCATTGGCGATGGAAAATGTATTTGTTGAGAGCACATTACGATGCACTGGTGCAGGAAAGGTTTCGGTTTGAAGAACTTCTGGAACGGGAGGCCAACCGGGTAATGGCACGTGCTGATGAACTTGGATCAGAAGTAGTTATGGATTCCGTCCGTCAGATTTTGGCTCGTTCCGCAGCTCATTTTTCAACGCATGAAGGTCGAGATCGCATATTTCATCTCGCCGACGATTTGTTTGAAGTGATCGGATTTCAACCCAGTGTCCCTCTCTATCAGGCCCGAAATCCCGAACGTGGTGCCATCATCGATTTTATCGATCGCCCCCTGAACAATGAGTGGTGGATTCTGTCGGAATTTGAAAGAATTGCGAATTGGAATGAGAAGAATAAAATTGAGCGACTCACCGAAATGGGGGAATGGGAAAATCCCGGCCCAGGTGGATATTATGATGACGTGGGGAATATTTATAAAAGCCCACATGTGGTAAAACTCCATGCCCCGGATACCGATCCCTGGTATATGCACAGTGACAACCCGGGATTTGATTGGTGGGATAGCGGGTACAATCGGTCGAGACTCTCGTGGATGAGCTCAATGGGATGGCCTCTGTTGGAATACCGCAACCTCGATCCGGAAGCGACGTATGTGCTCCGGCTTACTGGCGTGGGAAATGCCTTTCCGTTGGTCGGGGATCAGGAGCTCAGGCCGACTAAATACAGCAAGGAAACGGGGGAAATTAAGGAATTCCCGGTCCCACAATCACTGACCAAATCGGGGGTTTTGACCATTCGATTCCGGGAAATTGACGAGAGTCATCTGAATTGGCGCCAACATTCCCGGTTGAATGAAGCCTGGTTGATTAAGGAGAAATAAAACCATTTTCGTGATCCGCCCTGGCAAAGGAAAAACGATGGAAGCAGACGCCCGTATGTCTCTTCGATGAAAGTTTTTCCTTTGCCAATGGGTTGTAAATTAAATTTTACAATTCGCCGGGAGAGATCATGGGATTGGCACGCTTGCAGAGTTGGATGGGGATGCCCCACGGATCTCGCATCATAATGAGATGGTCGCCCGCTCCGGTGATGTCATCGCTGTCTTCACGGGCACCGGCCATTTGGAGACGACGTTTGTCTCCTTTGGGATCGGAGGTGGAAAAAGCCAGGTGGACGACCAGCACATCCTGGTTTTTATAGTCCGGAACCGGTGCCGATGAATTGTGGTATATTTCAATCATGACCTGTCCACTCGCATCGGCAAGAAATGTCATAAAAGGTGGTTCTTTTTGCTGCCGGACGATTTTCATGCCCAAATTTTGAACGTACCAGTCTGCCATTTCTTTGGGGTCGGGAACGTTTAGTGCAAAATGTTCTATTTTCATGAATGTGGTAATTGTGAATCCCTTCAGTGAATATGTTATATTTGCTTTTCAGTCAATCCTTTAAAGTATGATGCAAATAAATAAATTATTCCTTATTCTGGTCCTTTTTTTCATTGAATCGAATTTGAATGCAGCATTTGGGCAAGCAAACCCAGCCTTATTTGATTCGGATAAATCGGTCACCCTACTCGCAGGTGACTTTTCTTTCACAGAAGGACCGGCCGCTGACAGCGAAGGCAATGTTTATTTTACCGACCAGCCCAACGACAAAATATGGGTGTGGACGATCGATGGTGAACTTCAACTTTTCACGGACGAGAGCGGGCGATCCAATGGGCTCTACGTAGATGAACAGGACCGCCTGGTGGCTTGCGCGGATATGGACAATCAACTTTGGCGATTCGATTCCGATGGGGAAGCCGAGATTTTGTTGGAGAATTATGAAAACAACCGTTTGAATGGGCCCAATGATCTGTGGATTCGTCCGGATGGGAAAATTTATTTTACCGACCCTTTATACGCCCGCAATTACTGGACCCGTGATCCCGAAATGCAGGTCGGGGGACAATACGTATATTTTTTCGATCCTGAGGGGAGGGCTCAAGCTGTGCCTGTGGATACGGACATCGTAAAGCCCAATGGATTGATCGGGAATCCAAAAACGAAAACGCTTTACGTGGCGGATATCGGGGACGGGAAAACGTATTCGTATAAGATGAAGAAAAATGGGAAATTGAAAAAGCGAAAGTTGTTCACCGGGATGGGTTCCGATGGCATGACCATAGATGAACGGGGCAATATTTACCTCACGGGCGATGGGGTCACTATTTTCAATCCCGATGGGGAAAAGATCGGGCATATTCCTGTTCCGGAGAGATGGACTGCCAACGTTACCTTTGGGGGTGCAGATCGCAACATTTTGTATATCACGGCATCCAGGGGCTTATACTCGCTGGAAATGAATGTTCGGGGGATGCCGCGTTTTTAATTCCTTCAATCGGTGGATGATAAATTGCTGCTCAATTGCCATATATTCATTGGAATTGAAGAATTCTTGCCAATATGATAATTCAAAAACATGTCTACTCTATTTTATAAAATTTATCCTCTATATTTTTGAATATCTTTAAATCTAGGCCTACCTTTGTCCTATGGTAGAAAAGATAATTATGCCTGAATTACAACCAAAAACTTTGAAACAAGACCGATTGAAGACCGAAGCGGCGATCCAGTTCGTCAAGGATACATTTAGCTCGTATTTATGCAGGGAGCTCAATTTGACAAAGGTCTCAGCGCCGATTATGGTGATGGATGGAACCGGGGTGAACGATGATTTGAATGGAGTCGAGCGGTGTGTTCGGTTTGCAATCAAGCAAATGGACGATCAGCGGGCAGTAGTGGTAAATTCACTGGCAAAGTGGAAGCGCATCCGGCTTCAGGATTTTGAGATAGAAGTAGGACACGGAATTTTGACCGATATGCGGGCTATCCGTCCCGATGAGGACTACAGTCCGATCCATTCTGTGTATGTGGATCAATGGGATTGGGAGAAGCGGATATCGGATCAAGATCGTAATTTGGACACCTTGAAATCAGAGGTCCGTAAAATCTACCGGGCGTTAAAATTAACCGAAGAACTACTTCGGAAAAACCATCCGGAACTGCAGCAAAAACTACCGGAGGACATCACGTTTATCCATGCTGAGGAATTGCGTCGGATTTATCCTGATTTATCATCGAAAGAGCGGGAAAATAAAATCGCTGAAGAGCACGGGGCTGTATTCGTGATCGGCATTGGTGGCAAATTGGGGGATGGGGTGCCTCATGATGGACGCGCTCCGGACTACGATGACTGGAGTACACCCAACTCGGATGGATATAATGGGTTAAACGGTGATTTACTGGTTTGGAATCCCATTCTTGAATCTGCATTTGAGTTATCCTCGATGGGGATCCGGGTCGATCAGGAAGCCTTGTTACGACAATTGGAATTAAGAGGGGAACAGCATCGCAAGGAGCTGTATTTTCACCAGTTGTTGCTACGTGATGAACTACCCCAATGCATTGGGGGCGGTATCGGTCAGTCCCGGGTGTGTATGTTCTTGCTGGATAAGCAACACATCGGAGAAGTTCAGGTGAGCGTATGGCCTGAACAAGCCTATCAGGAAGCGAAGGTTTTGGGAATCGAGCTACTGTAATTTCCAGGTTTGGGAATAGTGAAGTAAATTTCAATGTCAGGGAAAACATCCTCTGATCCTGTGGAAGTCATCAGGCTTTAGGGAATGTGAATCTATTATTCTGAGTTCTATTATATGCGGAGATAACATTTTAATACGGGATGCCTTTGCACTAATCAATTCATAGAAATTTCAGCACAGGCATATTTTTCATCCTCGTCATTCAGGGAATTGTTGGCTGCTCCTTTTGTGCTGTAGGTTACTCCGTGTGAAATCTCTACCTCAGACAACTTGAAATCAGCCATTATTTCGAATTCACAGGATAAAATTTCACGACTTCCACTTTTCTAACACTGACAAATTCCCAGATTACCCGCTTGGTCCGTACGGGTTTGTGTTTGGGTTTTATTCCCACTTTATATTCTTTCCCCGGGATGAAAATCCACCGCAAAAGACTATTCATTAGATGTTATAAGGCATGTGACCGTATCACTATTGAAAAGATGAGGAGGAACCCTGAAAACGCAAGTGCTCCCCCCTAACGATACAATATTTCAGTAGATG
>CALGAA010000077.1 GCA_937952445.1 uncultured Bacteroidota bacterium
TTGAGTCGTCCAGAAGTGCATTAGCTAATTTAATTATTTCCGGTATCTATACCTAAGGCGTTTTGGATTGACCGATGAGATGTGTCGGGGGTATATTCAATATCGAAGAAGAAAACGTATAGCCGGGATTACTTCGAGGCTTAATGTTGAAGAGGGGCCATTTCCCTCCATACATACCGATCAAACCACCTACCGATACTGCCAGGTAGGCAGACTCAGGCGTATCGGGTATATAAGGGCAGGGTCGATGCTTTCCGGGTGGAGAGGCTCCGATACTGAAATCGGTCCGGGATTAATGAGGAATCTAAAAGTACATCATGGTAGAACCAATTATTTTATACGACTTGTCGGAAAACTGTGAATTCACGGTTGGAATATCATCGATATTTTTCGAAAAAACAATAAAGGATATAATGGTCCGAAATAAAGTTTTTTTCCTATCTTTGATGTCGGAAGGAAACCAACAGAAATTTTAAATTTTGGTAAAATATAACGCAAAAATTATGAACAACTTTTCAGTGAAATTCAAAAGCAAGCGGTGGTTATTGTCCGCTCTGCCCCTGGTCGCAGCGGTTTTTCTTTTTTCGTGCGACAATCAAAAAAAGACCACCGATACCACCGAGATCCGGGTAGTAGGAACGATGGATGCTGAGTTGACCCCTCCGCCATTGGTCCCTGAACCGGTAGGGGACCGGGATGCAATGAGGGTCAAAGTGGAACTCGAGATTATCGAAGAGGAAGGAGTGATGGTCGATGGCACACGATATTTGTATTGGACATTTGGTGGAACCGTTCCCGGTAGTTTTATTCGGGTTCGGGTAGGAGATAAAGTAGAATTTCACCTCCAAAACCATCCCGATAATAAATTGCCGCACAATATTGACCTTCATGCGGTGACCGGACCCGGAGGAGGAGCAGAATCCTCGTTTGTCGCGCCGGGGAAGGAAGTCGTGTTTTCGTTCAAAACCCTAAACCCGGGATTGTATGTATACCACTGTGCGGTAGCCCCGGTCGGGATGCACATCGCCAATGGAATGTACGGGCTGATCTTGGTGGAACCCGAGGGAGGTTTGGAACCGGTTGACCGGGAGTATTACGTGATGCAGGGTGACTTTTATACAGAAGGGTCGTATGGTGAGCGCGGATTGCAGGCGTTTGATATGTCCAAGGCGATCGCAGAAAACCCCGATTATGTGGTATTCAATGGTTCAGTGGGCGCGTTGAACAACGATAATGCGCTAACAGCCAAAGTCGGTGAAACTGTGCGGTTGTTCGTCGGAAACGGAGGACCCAATCTGGTGTCGTCGTTTCATGTGATCGGAGAAATATTTGACAGGGTCTATCTCGAAGGTGGAACCGTGATCAATGAGAACGTTCAGACGACGTTGATTCCAGCGGGTGGGGCTGCCATTATTGAATTTAAAGTAGAGGTACCGGGTGCCCTGATCATGGTCGATCATTCCATTTTTCGGGCATTTAACAAAGGTGCCCTCGGTACGATCAACGTAACCGGGGATGACAACGACAAGGTTTTTACCGGAATGCAAATGGAGGGGATTTATCTGCCGGAAGGTGGAGCCATCCAAACGCTCCCCGGTGCGCCGGAGTCAGAGCCTGAAATGGCTGCCAATATCGATGAACGAATTCAATTTGGTCAGGATGTATATAAACGTACCTGTGCGGCTTGTCACCAGCTTGATGGGGGAGGTCTGAGCGGCGCTTTCCCACCCGTGCGCAATTCGGATTACCTCAATGCAGATATTGGCCGGGCCATCAGCAACGTCATCCATGGACTTAGTGGTGAGATTACGGTCAATGGGCAAACGTACAACAACGTTATGCCGGGGCAAAATTTGACAAACGAAGAAGTAGCCAACGTTTTAACCTATATTACCCACGAGATGGACAACGATCCAGTGGAGGTGACCCCGGAAATGGTGCAGGCCGAGCGGGATAAAAGTTAGAGAATGAAGTACAATGGATTTAGAAAGGTCATTTTGATGGGGATGATGATGCTTGGAGTACAGCTCCTTTCAGCTCAGTCCCTGCCAATGGC
>CALGAA010000078.1 GCA_937952445.1 uncultured Bacteroidota bacterium
ATCTGGACATCGGGGGCATTTCGGCGTCAGGGGGCAGTGCGTGCAGTTCAGGGGCGGAAAAACCCTCACACGTCATCGAAGCAATCAATCGGTACGATGAAGATGGTAAATGCGTGCGGTTTTCGTTGTCGTTTTTAAACACCAGGGATGAAATTGATCAACTGCTGGTCGTATTGGAAAAATGTGTGTAGGGCAAATGGCGGATCGTAAGTCAAAAATCCTTTTGCGAAGATGCAACGAATTGGCACTACGGGCCAGAGGGCTTACCGCTACCAACCCCAATGTGGGTGCCCTTGTATGGAGTGAAAGTGAAAGTCGTATTTTGGGAGAAGGGTGGCACAGAGCTTATGGCGAAGCCCATGCGGAGGTTAACGCTATAGCCAAAGCCACGCGACCAGACAAATCTATTCAGGGACAAACCATTGCCGTTAGTCTGGAACCCTGTAATCATTACGGGAAAACTCCTCCCTGCACCGAAACCATTATTAAACACCGACTCAACAAGGTCGTGATCGACCAACTGGATCCCAATTCGCGCATGGAAGGAAAATCCTACCCCATATTGCAAAAAGCAGGTCTTCAAGTCACACCCCCAGCGAACACAGACCAGGGGCGCGAAGTCATTCAGCCATTTCACATAGGCATCAAATTTCACCGCCCTTTTATCCGCATAAAAATGGCGATGAGCAGCGATGGATTTATCGGTCAACCCGGTGGTCAGGTCAAGATTTCAAATGCCATCAGCGATCGATGGGTCCACCGCTTGCGCAACGAAACCCAATCCATCATGGTGGGTACGCTTACCGCTCTCAATGATAATCCATCCCTGACAAGCCGACATGGCAATCAAAACCACCCCATCCGGATTGTCCCGGATCGTCAGGGCGTCCTTCACAAAGACTTGAAAATTTTTGATTCCGCAGGACAGGTAATTGTGTGTACACCGAAAACCAACCCCGGTTATCCGGCCAGGTTATTAGATATTGACCCGCATAATACAGAACAGATGCTTCATTTGCTGTATAAAAAATGTCAAATCGGATCCATTTTGGTGGAAGGTGGTCGAAAACTGGTGCGATCGATCCTTGCTGCGGGGATGTGGGATGAAATAATTCTCATTGAAAACACCGAGTTGGAACTTAAAACCGGAGTCAAAGTGCCGGATTTTCCATCTCACCTATTACGGTATAAAATAAAATTTGGAACTGACACCATAAATTTTATAAAAAATCCGGAGAGCCGTTAAATTAACATTAAATACAGGTCAGCAGTTCGGAATCCAGGTTGATCAATCGTATATTTCGTAGGCTTTTGTGTAGGAGATAAAGAAATTCATGATACGATCAATACTAACTGTAATACCTTTATTGGCATTTCTGACCCCAACGATTAGCCAGGTTTATGATTCCGATATAAAATGGTACACCATTGACGAAGCTTTGGAATTGCAAAAAGAAAAGCCCGGCAAATTATTGGTAGAAGTGTACACGAAGTGGTGTAAAGTTTGCCACAAACTGGATCAGCTTTCGCTCAGTCAGAAACACATAGCTGATTACATCAATGATAATTACTACCCGGTCAAGTTTGATGCAGAATCCAAAGCGCCCATCTATTTTATGGGGCAGAAATACGAATACAAAAGTGAAGGAGCCTCAGGGTATCACACTTTTGCCTATAAAATCACCCACGGGAAATTGAATTATCCGTCCCTGGTATTTTTCGACGAAGATCTGCGGGTTATCCAGGCGATAAATGGTTTCCAATCCCCTTCTAAATTAATCCGCATCCTCACTTATTTTGCGGACAATTACAACAAAAAAATCCCCTGGAACGAATTCAATACCAGGTACAATTCGATAATCCATCAGTCGGGCGGAAATAACCCCTAATTTATTTCACAAAGGATTGAACAATTCCCCATATTTCGTATTGAGATTTACTAAAACGTAATACTATGTATCCACCAAATTTAGTAGCACCTATGGCCAAAGACCTCACGGATTATGGTTTTGAACCATTGTCCAGTCCGGAGGAGGTCACCGATGCCATTGAGAATACCCAAGGCACATTGTTATTGGTCGTCAACTCAGTATGCGGCTGTGCAGCAGCAAACGCCAGGCCCGGAGCCAAGTTGGCTATAAAAAATGAACACGTGCCGGACCGATTGGTAACCGTATTTGCGGGAGTAGATCGTGAAGCCACTGGGAAAGCGCGAGAATACCTACTGCCTTATCCCCCATCTTCTCCATCGATTGCATTGTTCAAAGATGGAAAGTTGGTCAAAATGATCGAACGTCATCAAATTGAAGGACGATCTGCTTATCAAATTGCCGATGACCTAAAAAATAGCTTTGACGAATTTTGTTCGTGAAAGTACGTACAGGTTGAGTTCTAAACTTCAAAAGGGTTGAAATGAATATTCAACCCTTTTTTTTTGCCTTGTCCCTTGTAGGGTAATTTAGATTGATGTTTTCAAAATACCTACCACCCAAGCCCTGCCCACAGGGGCGCAGACATTGAAAATCCTGGTCTCACTCATATTCTTAAGAAATACGTATGATGCAGCATTTTGATGTGTTATGTAGTTGGTCTGGAGAAACTTGAGCTAATAAAACAGCATCATATAAACCAGGGATTACGAGCTACCTCATCTTTCCCCGATCCGGCCTTATTAAGCGCACAATACCATAATACAGGATGCCTCATTTCCAACATGTTGAACAACGCTTGCCGCACATCCAGCATAGATAAAAAAATCCCCACCCCGGTGAGGAGTGAGGATTGATATTTTTTCTACACATGAATCCCGGATATTACCAGGAATTCGGGCAATTAGTGCATTACGGAAATCTTTTCCGTTTTCACCCCGGTAGCAGAGCTGATTTTCAGGAAATAAGTTCCTGAGGGTACTGATTGAACGTTGATCTCGATGCTTCCATTGATAAAATTGGATCGGTTGGTCATATTGATCAATTTTCCAGATACATCAGTCAGATAAACGTTGACATTCTGCGGTCGATCCAGATTCATTTCAACCCGAATATAATCACTGGTCGGGTTGGGGAAAACTTTGACTTGTTCCTGACTCAAAAGACTTTCGGTAGGTGTCATTTCGATTTTGAGATCCATCCCAATTACGGCAACTAAACCGGAACCTAAACCATTGGTATACCAGCCACCGGTTTCATAATCGTAAAGCATCGTACTGAACTGGTCCGGTCCTAATGTGGGATAATAGGTAATTCGCTCCCCGATATTGTGAATCAAATCGGCCGAATTACCGACGTACTCAACGGCAGCAAGATATCGTCCTCCCGGTTCGAGAACGATCGGTTCTTCAGGGTCATTCGCTGCCAAATTGGCAAATTCCGTCGCTTCAAAACGGATGGCCGGGTCAGCTTGCGCTGCATCCTCGGCGGAAAAAATATAGGAGCCTACGCCCACTATAGTCTTGCCATTATCCGTGGGTTCTGTGACATTCCAATTGGATAAATCTTTTGCTACATCATCATCAATTTTCAGCAGATATACAACGACCTCTCTACCTTCTAAAGAATTTTGTCCTGCTGCAAAGGTCGAAAAGTTGATTTTATCCAATAATATTCGTTCGTCGTGTCCTTCGGGAATCTGGTAATAATTTGCTAAAATTGCTCCGGCTGGGAATTCATATCCAACTCCTTCGCCCCGATCCGTCTTGCGAAAATTGTTCTCGGATACTAAAAATCCGTCAGCCCGGATGTTATTCGCCAGATTGACTTCAGCAGGCCGTTTGGTATTTCTTACACGATACAGGAACGCATATGCCCCCTGATTCAGGTTCTCGGGCACGAAATAATTGGGAAGTGAAATCTCCATGGTGTCATTTGGTTCCAGGTTCTCGATCAACACGCTATCCATAAAATGCACGCTTCGGTCGTTGTCATCGTTGCCACGAACCGTTACAAACAAATAGGCGCTATCCACCACCTGATTTCCGAGATTGACCACGTCTGCCACAAAGCGCATCGTATCCAGCCGGAGCACCGATACGGGGGTTTCAAAATTGGATACGGGATACTTAAAAGCAGTAATATCTAAATCATGATATCGTCCTCCATAGAAGCGAACATCATCGATCGCCCATAGGTAATAATCACCTTTCCAGAAAAATTTAACAATCACCTCCGAGTGACCTGCTGCATATTCGGACAAATCCAGGGTCATTTCTGCGTGATAATTTTGCGTAGCGCGGAAGGTGTTCACTTCCTCATTAATCGCGATGGTATCAAACTCGACGCCTCCATCGTTGGACACCAGAATAAAGGTCGCGGTCTCACTTTCATCACTCACGGTGGCGCTGTAGTACCCCAGAAATCGATAATACAATTGATTGAAGGAGAGATAAACGCTATCCTCCTCACTAAAATCGAGTACAGGGGACGTGAGTTCTGCAATCTGTGGTGCCGGACAATCACCGCCGCCCACATTGTCTTCCAGACCATTGTTGAAGGCAGCAGGTACGGGCGACCCGCTCTGGGTGATCGCGGTCTTGAGTTCTGACAGCGAGGCAAACGCTCGCTGCCTTAGTCCCGCGATAACTCAGGTGGCCACATGGGCCACGGTGTTCTCCACGCTGGCC
>CALGAA010000079.1 GCA_937952445.1 uncultured Bacteroidota bacterium
CTTCTATCCCCTTTTGCCGTGCAGCTTGCGGATACCTGATGTGGGTATATAGGAATTCAAGCATTTTGCGGTCAGCGCATGCCTTCAATTCGGCAGGGCTACCTTCCATACTTTCGCAACCGGGGAACCGGGGCATTTCCTCGACCACCCGAAACACTTCTTGTTGTCCGGCAGCAATAACTTTGTCCGTCGTGCGCTCGACAGGTGGAGGAGGTGGAGGCGGCGGGGGCACACCCACTCCTTCATTGGTGGATTGGTACCCCACCACTTTAATCTTTTCCAGACCCGGCGCTTCGGGCGACGGAGGTGGAGGTGGGGGCACCACAGCAGAACCCGGCTGCTGGGGAGGAGGAGGGGGTGGTATAATGGTGTCTTGCATCACCACCACCATGTCGATCAGAGCCTTGCCCTGACTAGAGTAGGAAAACAACAATATCGCAGCCGCTACCATAGGCAGCATCACGACATATTTCCATACGGATTGCGGATTAGATGTCTTTCTTGTCATCATTTTGAATCTGTTTTTAAGTTGTGAATTAAAAAAATGATTAGCCAGAACCATCGGCCTGAGCGACACCACCTGGCTGAGCAGCAATTGTCCATACTGTCGCCGGGAACTGAGTTGGTACGCAGCCTGGTCGGCCTGGTATTCATGTATTTGTTGAATCTCTTTTTTGTACAGGTACACCAGCGGGTGAAACCAAAATAATACTTTCAGAATTTCGATCATGATAATATCCATACTGTGCCGGGCGGCCACATGAAATTCTTCGTGGGCCAATATCTGATCGATATCGGGTGTGGCGTGGTAATAGTCCTTCGAACAAAACACCGAATTCATAAAAGAAAAAGGCAAATGAAACTGATTGGTCAACACCAGAGTGTAATCTCCCCGGTCTATCCGGACGGAATTACGACGGACTGCCATGATTTTAATCCAACTCCGAATCAGTACAGCTCCAGTGATGAATGCCCCCAGGAGATATAAATAAAGAACCATATTGTAGTTGGTTATGGATTGCGTTTCTGTAGCCGTCACGGTCAAATCCCATTCAGCTATTTGCGCATTCAGCGGAGAAATATATATATGCCCCAGGCTTTCCGGTTCATGAATTAAGTACTTACCCCAATCCACCAACGGGATGACCATGCCCAGGCAGATCGAAGCCAGAAGGTATCCCCTCGAATATGCAAAATGAGTTTCATTTCTTAATAAGAAATAATAGGCCGCATAAAAGGCTAACCAGCACAGGGTGAGTTGGAGTATATACGTAATCATGACTTTTCGTTTGGTTCGTCGTCCATTTGTTCCAAAAACCGATTCAGTTCATCCAGGTCAATCTCTTTTTCCCGCACCAAAAAAGAGACGAGTTGGTGAGGGGAATTGTCAAAATAATCCCGCACAAATTTGCGGAGGCGGTTCTTGCTGTATTCTTCCTTGGACACAATGCTGAAATATTCGTGCGTTCGCCCGTAAGCCTTATGGTGTACGAACCCCTTTCGCTCCAGGATCCGTACGATGGAGGATATCGTGGAGTGGGGGGTATCGGGATCTCCCATGTACTTGATAATATCCGATACCAGGCAGGGCTCGATCTCCCAAATCACCTGCATTACCCCTTCTTCTGCTTTTGTAAGTTTCATGTATGTCATTTTTTGTTCCTATTCATGATAAATTCACGCATACAACGGAACAATACATTATTATAACGTAAATATACGTTCATAATTGAAAACACCAAACTTTTCAGTCAATTTTTTTAAAAATTTTCACCCGGAGTCGCTCAATAATCAACATCAAATATCATAATTCAAGTGTTAAGACCCTACTAATAAAAGGAAATATTCCGCATTAGTGTTAAATAATATTTATAGTCTTTATGCAAATGATCTTAACTTGGAACAATAGGTTATATTTGTTTATTGAAATAAGAGACAGCAATACATTTACAAGAACTGTAAGACAGGTTTGCAATCACTTTTTATAAACACAATCATAATCAAAAAACATGATTCACATTCAGAATGAATTAAAGGCAATGGCTGATATGTATTCCATACTGTCCCAGCTATCCTTATCGGAACAAAACCGAGTCCTTAAGTGGCTCAAAGACAAAGTTAACGAAGAAAAAGACGTTGACGGACCCGCAGAAAGCGGTTACCAGGAACAGGATGTACCAGAAATTAGTTATCACGATACAAGTGGACAACTGGGTTCTTTTGTTTCTATCGCTGCCATCCGGCAATACAAGAACCTGAAGGAACTGCTGAAAGACATTAACATTAAGTCTTCTTCGGACAAGACCCTTCTTGCCGCAGCTTTCCTGAAGACCAAACGAGGTATGAATGAATTTAAAGCACGTGATATCAGCAACGCTTTAAAAGAAATCGGAGAATCAGTTCCCAACATTACACTTTCCGTTCAGCAATTGATGAAAAAAGACCTCATCAAATATATTGACGGCGGAAAACAAGGGAAACGAATCGAGAAAAAATTGGAATTCACCGAATTTGGTGAAGAAATCGTTCATCGAGCTCTGGAGAATAAAGAATTGATGTTGCGTCGTTTACGATAACAACATATTGATTCTGGCCAGAGTTAATTCCCAACAGCGGAAAACCAGGTCGTACTTTAAATATCCGGGATTGCCAACGATTCATACTAAATTTGTAAGCACCCCAATCAGAGACGATTTCAATTCCCAATCGATTTGAGAATATCCCGAACAAATTCGGGACCTTGATAAATCAAACCGGTGTAAACTTCTATGAGGTTTGCACCGGTTTTTATTTTGTCTACAGCACTGGATACGTCATGTATACCTCCCGACGCGATGAGTACCGATTCCGGCGGTAATCGTTTCCGGACCTCACCCACCAGCGTAGGGAACAGCCCTGCCAACGGTTTTCCGCTCAACCCGCCAGCTCCTATCCGGTCAATTTCGTCCACGGACGTTGTCAATCCTTCCCGGCGCACCGTCGTATTGTGGCAATTGATCCCCGCCAGTCCGGTTTCCACCATCACCTCCACGATGTCATCCAATTGCTCCAGACCCAAATCCGGCGCAATTTTCAAGATCACCGGCTTACCCGCAGCATTCACGTCCTGGACACTGCCCAGAATCCGCAACAGACTGTCTTTGTTTTGCAATTCCCGCAAACCCGGCGTATTGGGGGAAGATATATTAATTACAAAAAAGTCCACCAGGTGCTCCAACTTGCTGAAACACGTTACATAATCAAGATGCGCTTCCGCATTGGGAGTATCCTTATTCTTACCGATGTTTCCCCCGACCACAAAATCGCGGATTTTCCGGTCCTCCAAACGGCGAACCAGGGCATCCACGCCTTCGTTGTTAAATCCCATACGGTTGATCAAGGCTTCGTCATCCGGCAACCGAAACAATCGGGGTTTGGGATTGCCCGCCTGGGGCCTCGGCGTCACGGTCCCGATTTCCGCAAATCCAAATCCCAGCAGCGGTATCAAATCGAGGTATTTTCCATCCTTGTCAAATCCCGCTGCCAGACCTACCGGATTGGGAAAGGTAATCCCCATAAGTTTGCGCTGAAGATTGTCATCGCGATAGGTAAATTGTCGTCTCAAAATGGTTTTACCTCCCGGCCACAGGCTGGCCATCCGTAGCCATGCCATAGTCCGGTGGTGGGCTTTTTCGGGGTCCTGCCGAAACATAATCGGCTTCAGTACGTGGTGATACATCGACATAGGTCAGGGATTTGGCTTCTGTTTAAAATCCTTTGGTCAATCCACCTTCCACCGGAATCACCTGGCCGGTGACGTAACTGTTACCGGGGGAAAGCAGCCATACGGCCAGTTGGGCCAGGCTAGCCGGATCACCGAGGCGCCTGACCACGGTATTTTCTGCAAACTGCTCAGCCACCTTTTCTTCCGAAATCCCCAGTTCCTCACTTTTCCCCGCGATCAGATTTTCCAACCGGTCCGTCAAATGGTAGCCGGGCGCGAGAACGTTGAGCAAAATATCCTGTCCGTCCAGCTCATTCACGATGGACTTCATCAACCCTACCACAGCCATCCGGAAAACATTACTCAACACCAACCCATCGATCGGTTCGCGTACCGATACGCTTTCGATAAAGACGATGCGTCCGTATCCCTGCTCCTTCAACCGGGGCATTAACCATTGCAGGAGCTCGATTTTCCATCGAATCACCGCTTTATACCCCTCATCCCAGTCCGCCATTTTCATCGGAAACGAACCCGAAGGCGGTCCCCCCGAATTGATCAACACCCCGTCCAGAATTTCACCCTCCAGGGACCGGAAAAGTTCCGCCAGACCATTTTCACTGTACAAATCTGCAACTATGTACGAGGCCGTCGGATGCGATTTAACAAAATCCCGGAGCTTGTCTTCCGACCGGGCCACCAGAATGGGATGGCCCCCTTCTTCACAGATTCTCCGGGCAACATGACGACCAAAACCACTACTTGCTCCGAGTACCAGAAATTTCCTACCTTTCAGTTCTATATTCATAGTTATTTTATAGTATGACGCAGACAATCACGGTTTAATTCTTGGATTCAAATTAGTAATTTTACGCGAAGGCTACGAAAATTAAGCTTTGCTAAATTGCATGAATTCGTGGTTCAAATATATAACATTCTATTCAGCACATCGTTTTTCTGTGCGGAGTTGGGAATGATTTCGGCTGATGCGCCGGGATCCGATTTGATGTTAAAGGCCCGGTGTGGCCGGATTACAAACGAAAATATACACCTGAAAATCAGGATGATATATCTACTTATGGAGCGCAATTATCGCTATATGCCGTCTCGACATATGGACGGCGAAGCCTTGCCCGATGCCGAACGATTAGCATTTGCGGTCCACATTATGATGAAAATTTAACCATGAAAGGCATAATCTTAGCCGGGGGATCCGGAACCCGATTGTACCCCATTACCAAAGGCATATCCAAGCAATTGATGCCGATCTACGACAAACCCATGATTTACTACCCGCTTTCCATCCTCATGCTGGCTGGCATCCGGGAAATCCTGATCATTACCACGCCTGAAGATAATCAACAGTTTCAGAATCTCCTCGGCGACGGCCATGATTTGGGCTGTGAATTCCACTACGCCATCCAGGAGGTGCCCAACGGACTGGCACAGGCATTTGTCATCGGGGAAGAATTTATCGGGAAAGATAAGGTGGCCCTCGTACTGGGCGACAACATTTTTCATGGCAGCGGCCTGAGTTCCCTACTGCAGTCCTGCGTCGATGTGGAGGGTGCGTATGTGTTTGCATACTCGGTGAAGGATCCGCGCCGCTACGGAGTGGTCGAATTCGATGAAAACAATCAGGTGATTTCGATCGAAGAAAAACCGGAACACCCGAAATCGTCATATGCTGTGCCGGGATTGTATTTTTATGACAACCAGGTCGTGGAAATTGCGAAGAATCTCAAACCTTCCGCGCGGGGAGAATACGAAATTACCGATGTGAACAAAGAATACCTGAGACGCAACCAACTCAAGGTGGCCGTGATGAACCGGGGCACCGCCTGGTTGGACACGGGAACCTTCGAATCGCTTCACAACGCGTCCGAATTTGTCCGGGTGATCGAACATCGCCAGGATTTCAAAATTGGTTGCATCGAAGAAATCGCCTACCGGATGAAATGGATCGACAAGGAGCAATTACACCATTTGGCAAAGCCCTTATTAAAAAGTGGATACGGACAATACCTGCAATGGATTGCAGACAGTTATTAATTCGGTCAGATCGCGATTACTTGCCCAACGGATTCGATTAAAATTTAAGAAGATCATTAGACAATGAAAAGCATGAACAGAAATATACTCATTACCGGAGGAGCCGGATTTATCGGTTCGCATGTGGTTCGCAGATTTGTACGTCGTTTTCCGGACGATCGGATTTATAATCTGGATGCGCTGACCTATGCGGGTAATCTGGAAAACCTGAGGGATATCGAGGATGAGCCCAATTATCAGTTTATCCAGGCAGACATCTCCGACCTGGAGGCTATGCGGCGCATTTTTTCGGAACACGACATCACGCACGTCATTCATTTGGCCGCCGAATCGCACGTCGATCGATCCATCCACGACCCGCTGATTTTTATCCGGAGCAACATCACCGGAACCGCCAACCTCTTGCAGGCAGCCCGGGAATTGTGGCCGGAAGAAGCGGACCGGGATCAGAATTTATTTTTTCATGTGTCGACGGACGAAGTTTACGGATCTTTGGACGATTCCGGTATGTTTGTCGAAACGACACCCTACGATCCGCGGAGTCCCTACTCGGCCTCTAAAGCCGCATCCGACCACCTGGTTCGGTCGTGGCACCACACCTATGGCATGCCGGTTGTCATCACCAATTGCTCGAACAACTACGGACCCAATCAGTTTCCGGAAAAACTGATCCCGCTGTTTATCAACAACATTCGAAAAGGGAAACCACTTCCTGTCTACGGTGAAGGGCGCAACGTGCGGGACTGGCTCTACGTCGAAGATCATGCCGAAGCGATCGAAACCGTCTTCCGAAAAGGAAAGTCCGGATCAACCTACAACATCGGCGGGCACAACGAATGGTCCAACCTGGATTTGATCCATGTAATTTGCGACCGGATGGATGCAAAAATGGGGAATCCCGCCGGAACGGCCCGAAAATTGATTACATTTGTTAAGGACCGATCGGGTCACGATTACAGGTATGCCATCGATGCCACCAAAATCCAACAGGAACTCGGGTGGAAACCCTCCCTGCAATTTGAGGAAGGCATCGATAAGACCATAGACTGGTACCTGGAAAACGAAGAATGGATGGAAAATGTCCTGGATGGCAGTTATCAGGAATACTACAATCGCCAGTACAACCAAATCTAATCATCTATGAAATTGATCAAATTCCTTTTTCTCGCGATTATCATGTGCTGGATTTCGGTTCTGGCCCTTGAAGCTCAGAACGTTCCGGAGCAATCTCAGGAATTGGCGAAGCAGGAAATCGAATCCCGGGGCCTTGATATGGAGGAGGTCAAGGCACGCATGCAAGCGAGAGGATATGATCTGGATAATATCAAGCCCGAGCAATTGCCTGAGGTAGAGGCCGCACTTCAGGAAGTGATCGCCGAATTGGAGCAGGAAAAGGCTGCCCGGGATACGAGCGATACGACGCAAGCCGCCGCAGAAGCCGAAGCCGCTGCCGCACAGGAGGTCATTTCGGAAAAAAGCGAGGATATCCAGGAAAAAGTGGCGGAGGGGGCATCGGTCCAGGAGGCAATTTCAGAAACCACGCAGGAAGAACTTCAGAGCAAACAAGCCGAAATCACAGACATTTACGGACACTCGGTATTCCGTGGCTCTGAACTTTCGCTCTATCGCACCACGGAACAGGCTCAGGCACCGTCCAATTACGTTCTTGGCCCCGGAGACAAGGTGCGCGTTTCAATTTTCGGTCCTTCACAGGCCGATTTTGAATTTGTAATTGGACAGGACGGGGCGATCGCTCCGCAAGGCATGCCCAAAATTTTCCTGACCGGGATCCCGCTGGAAAGGGCGAGAACCTTGCTGGAAAACCGGTTCCGCAACCGATATACGTTTTCTCCTGAACAATTTTCCGTGGTCCTGACCACTGCACGCACCATCACGGTCAATATATTCGGTCAGGTTTCGCAGCCCGGTTCCTACACCATTTCGGCGCTCAATACTGCGTTCAATGCCCTGGTCGCCTGTAATGGTCCCACCGCCAACGGTTCGGTGCGGAATATCCGCCTGATGAAAGAAAACAATGAAGTGCAGATCATCGACGTCTACGAGTTTCTCACCAACCCCCAAATTCGGTTTGAATACTCCCTGGCCAACAACGATATGATTTACGTCCCTTTTAGCGAGAAGGTAGTCACCATTCGCGGGGCCGTCAAACGACCGATGATGTACGAACTGAAATCGGATGAGGGATTGAAAGAATTGCTCCAATTCGCCGGGGGCTTGAGCAGCAACGCCTATACCGAACTGATCCGGATCAACCGTCAAATGGAATCCGAACGGCAGATCATCGAACTCAACCTTCAGGAGGTATTGAATCAGAACGAGGATTTTTCCCTCGAGAATGGCGATATCATCACCATACAAAGCGTTCCCTCCCCGCTGAAATCTTACGTGGAGGTCCAGGGCGAAGTGATTTTCCCGGGAACGTATTCTACGATCGAAAATAAAACTGTTTCGCAGGTGCTGCGCAAAGCCCACCTGCAGGATAACGCCAAACGGGATCTGGCGTTTATCATCCGGACCAATCTCGACGGAACGATCGAGCTGATCCGAATCAATCCGCAGGCCATTCTGGACGGAAATGCGGAAGACGTTGCCCTGCAGGAAAGAGACCGGATTACGATCTATCCTCAAAGCCGGTTTATCGACACAACGCGGAACGTCCAAATCGCCGGAGCGGTCCGGGTTCCCGTCACCGAAACGTTTGATCCCAAAAACGCAATTCGGCTGGCCGATATGATTACCCTGGCAGGTGGGCTTCGACCCAACGCCACAGGACGGGGGATGCTGACCCGCATCAATCCGGCTGACCAGACCGAGCTACAATACATTCCCGTGAACCTGCGCAAAGCCGAAACCGAACCCGACAGCGAAGCCAATATTCTGCTCCAGGCGGGGGACCGGATCCGGGCTTACCAGGTCGAGGATTACAAAGAACAATATTCGATCACGATAGAAGGGTTGGTTCGGAATCCGGACACCTACGTCTACGATGCGTCCCTGACCTTCCCCGATTTGATCGAAGATGCCGGCGGGCTGTTGCCTTCAGCCAATCAATACGGTATGTTGATCCGCAGGGACACCAGCAATTCCAAAAAGCGGGAATACCATCTGATCGATGTCCATGCGCTGATGGCGGGACAGGATACACTCCAAATACAACCCGGTGATGAAATCCGCATTTATAATAAAGAAACTTTTGTCAACCAGTTCAATATCCGGGTACTGGGCGCCGTGAACGAACCGGGCAGCTTTATTTTTGACCCTTCACTCACCTTGCAGGATGCCTTGCTGATGGGGGGTGGTTTGCAGTTTGACGCAGATCCGAAACGGGTCGATGTGTACCGCATTCAGTTTTCCCCGTCCGGCCAGCCTAATACCATCGTCAAATCGATCGAACTCGATCGGCAAGGCAGTCTGATCAACCCGACGGATGCCGATTTTCAATTTGAACCCTTCGACGTCCTGGTCGTTCGGACGATTCCCGATTTTGAACTGCAGCAGGTGGTCCAAATCAACGGTAGGGTGCGATACCCCGGACCTTATGTATTGATGGAAAGCCCTGAAAAACTGACCGATTTGGTTCAGCGGGCAGGAGGTCTGAGCCCGGATGCGTTTCCGGAGGGGGCTACTTTGGTTCGGACGCAGGGAAATATCACCGGGATTGTGGTCATATCCCTGGCCGAAGCTTTGAGAAAAGAGGGACATCCTTCCAACCTGGTCATCCGGGAAGGGGACGTCATCAGCATTCCGAGACAAGATGATCTGGTCTCAATCCGCACCTTGGCTACAAGGGCTCCGGAGATTTTACGCGATACCCTGATCGAGCAAAATTTTATCAACGTGAATTTTAGCGGACGAAAATCCGCCGCCTGGTACATCCGAAATTACGCGGGTGGCTTTGCCCGGGATGCCGATCGCAAGTCGGTTCGGGTGGTCCATCCCAACGGCCGCATCGAAGGAACCAATTCACTTTGGTTTATCAAAAGTTACCCGAAGGTGCAGCGCGGGAGTAAAATTTTCGTCGCCATGACTCCGCCGCAGGAACTGGAGGATGAACGGGAAATAAAACTCAACAAACAAAAAGACCCCGTCGAATGGCACGAAATCCTGCAGGCAACGTTGACTACAGCGAGTATTTTATCCAGCCTTGCCACGACGATACTATTGATCAATAAATTGTAAACCGCAACGGTGAAAAATTCGGAACACAGCGATTTTTACAATCCACCTCCTTCACACGAGTCGGAGGTGACGCTGGCGGATATCATCCGTACGGTTCAGGATTATATCCGGCACCTTTTCCGAAATTGGTATTGGATTGTGGGCGCTGCTGTGATTGGAGCCCTGATTGCCTTTGGCTATGTCCGCCTCCAAACCGTAACCTACGTGGCCGAGATTACTTTCGTGGCCAACGAAGACGGGCAACGGTCGGGGAATTCCATTCTGGCCTCCACACTGGCGAGTTTTGGAATTTCCGGCGGAGACGCAAGCCGCGAAGGCAACCGGTATTCCAGAATTATCGCGTTGAGTAAATCGCGTAAAATTCAGTTTGCCGCGTTGCTCGATACCGTGGAATATAAAGGCCGGGAGGATCTTTTGATCAACCACCTGAGCGAGGTGTACGACCTCCAGAACGAATGGGAAGTAGAAGTACCGGTCCGGTTTACCAAAATCGTTCCGGACAGCATGGATCTGACCCACCGGCAGTACCTCAAACGCATATACAATATGGTGGCGGGCGGAGGCAGTCCGATTTATTCGCTCGTATTTGACAATACCTCGCAGATGATCAAAATGCAGGCTGAATCGATCGAAGAAGATCTGTCCATCGCGCTGATCCATGCCATATATGAAAAACTGAGCGAATTTTACATCCTGCAAAGTACGGCCAAGGGGGAAGAAATCGTAAGCACCCTGACCTACCGGAAGGATTCGCTCGAAAACGTCCTCCAAAAGCAGCAGGTCCAACTCGCTATTGCGACCGACCGGGCACGGGGGATGACATATCAGTCCCAACAAACCAACCGGCTCGATCTCGACGTGGGGGTCAACATCACACGGACCATGTACATGGAAATCGTCCGGAATCTGGAAACGGCGCGGTTTAATCTGGAAAACATCAGACCCGTGTTTTCCATCATCGATTATCCGCTTAAACCTTTGAATACGAACCGCCAAAACCAGGTGATGCTTATGATCATATTTGGCATCGTATCGGCCGTACTGGTGACGATGATGCTGATCCTGGGGAAAATGTACCGGGACATTATGAGGCCGGTTCCCTGAAACAATTTCAGGGGTATTTTTATTTAGTCAGGTATGATGGTAAACAATAAACAAGAGTTTGGGCCACTCGTGGATAGCATCCACCAACAACTGAGCAATTTTGAACTTCAGGGGTTCACAATGGTCAGTAGTTCGTCGTTCCAGACACAATCCATCCCGCTACTTCATATTCTCAGCCAGTATGAAAAAGAGATCGAAATCGTTTTCCTGGATACGGGATTTCTGTTCCCGGAGACCCACGAATTTCGCAAGCAACTGGTTCGGGATTTTGGCCTAAAGGTCCGGATCGAACGGTCGGACATTCCGCATTCTCAGCAAATGAACACCGAAGGTATTTTTTACTATAATTCCGATACAGATTACTGCTGCCATCTAAACAAGGTCATCCCGATGGATCGCGTCCGCAAAGAATACGACGTTTGGATCTCGGGGGTCCGCGCGGACCAGTCTTCCACGCGCGCTGCATTTGACCCGATCATGGTGAGCGAAAACGGAAAAATCCGGTACCACCCCATGCTCTACTGGACTTCCAAAATGGTCTACGATTACATCAAAGAATTTGATCTTCCCAAACATCCCCTTCACGATGCCGGGTACAAATCCATAGGTTGCGTCCCCTGTACGGTGAGCTGGGCAGATGAAATGGACCGCAATGGCCGGTGGCAGGGGCAGTCGAAGACGGAGTGTGGGTTGCATACGGAGTTGAGGTAGAAGAAATGTAGGGGGAAGTGCTGGAGGGAGTGGAGGAGTTTGGTGATTGTGGGAAGTGCTGAGGAGA
>CALGAA010000080.1 GCA_937952445.1 uncultured Bacteroidota bacterium
CTACAGAACCCTTAATAATACTGCATCATATGCGTTTCTTAGGAATATGAGCTAAGATCCCACATAAATTTCTTAAGAATATGAGGTAGGATGTCATTAAAGCTCTTGCTGCAGGAGGAAAGAATAGGTTTAATTGGAAAGCTTGAGTTTGCCATTACTGGCATGTAAACTTTTCATTCTCCGGGGGTTCTTTCGCGGGGCCACTGAAGCTCTGGCTTCACGGTGAGAATGTACAGGCTGCCAAAAATTCGTAGATTTATCGTAAGAATTTATCAAAACGTTTTCATTATATGGAGCTCGACGTACCCAACCGATTTGATCGCATCGTTTCCATATTGATCCAGTTGCAATCAAAGAAAACGGTGAAAGCCCAGGAACTGGCTGATCGTTTCCAGGTCAGCTTACGTACGATATACCGGGATATTCGAAGTTTGAATTCTGCCGGAGTGCCGATCCTGGGCGAGGCCGGAACGGGTTATTCCATGATGGAAGGGTACCGATTGCCGCCGGTCATGTTTACCCGGGAAGAAGCAGGGAGCTTTGCCGCCGCTGAAAAACTGATGGAACACTTCACAGACGAAACGATTGGAAAGCATTTTCAATCGGCGATGTACAAAATCAAATCCGTACTCCGGGGTACAGAAAAGGAATGGATCGAAATCCTGGACTCCCATATTTCCATCCATTCAGCCCGAAAAGCGTTTAACGAAAGCATTCCCAATGCCCTCGAAATCCTTTTTGAAAGCGTAGCCCGAAAAAAACAAGTTATCCTGGATTATAAAGCCGTTCGACAGGCCGCCCCTACCCAACGCTTTATTGAAGTGGTGGGACTGTTCCATGAAAACCAGTATTGGTATATTCTCGGCTATTGTCATTTAAGAAAGGATTACCGCCAATTCCGGATTGATCGTATTCATGGGATATCTTCTACCGACCTCCCATTTACCCGCAGCCACGGTACGATAGCGGAACTTCGGGAAAATAAAGATACGTGGGCCAAACAGCGGGTGATTCTCCACGTGGATGCGGAAATTGTCGAATATATTAAATACGACCGTGATTCGTACGGTTTCGTTTCGGAAAGACCTGTGGGGAAGGATCAGATCGAGATGATTTTCGAAACCCATGGAGAAGGTCACGCGTTTGTCCGATGGATTCTGATGTTTGCTGACCACATCCAGTTGGTCGAACCGGAGTCGGTCAAATTGAGAATGAGGGAAATATTGGAGAATGCCCTCGCTAAGATCAATCCTTCACGATAGAAACCCTTCCAACGGTGTAATCACCACCGCTGAAAGGGAATAAGTAGTCCTTATCAATTTTTTAGCCCCGGTCCCAAAAAGCAGGTGGTTCGATTCCAAGTGAGCGCAAGTACACATAACCTTGCCCCCGATGGTGGATTTCGTTGTCGATGTAGTATAAAATGGTCGAGATAACCGTACCCTCGTATTGCCCAAATGCCAGGATGGTTTCCTTGAAACGCTCCTGTGGGATTTGCTTCCAATAGGTGTCAATGGTTTCGGTAGCTTCGTCCCACCATTGAAGAATCCTCTCTTTCTTGTTCTGATGATCGAAAGATTCTCTCAGTTCATTTTGCTTTCCCGTGGCAATTTCGCGGATTCCAGGTCCTGCAATTCCGAGTAACTCCATGGTCATTTCCGCAAAGGTTCGCATACCGCCGATGCTGTGGTTGAAAAAGGCGTCGTCGGGAAAGGCTTCGATTACCCGACGGGTAAGAGCACGATGCTCCTGCCAGTGTTTGCGCAATTCATCACTGGAAATCACTTCCTGTCCGGTGGATTGTTGTGCTGTGTTGTTCATAATGCGTTAAATTTTTGATGGTTATAAATTCAATACCACAAACCTAAAACCCGGGACTGACAACCCTGTGTCAGGAGGGATTTGTTAAAAATGAATTTCTTACTTTTTAAGAGCATATAATTCTTGTGCAAGGGTCTCAGCAAGGATTCCGCTGACCGCATTACTGGGACATACGAGCAGGATCGTGTTATTCAGTGATGGATAGCCTCCCCCGAATAACCTTCTTCTGACTCCTTTGGATCCCGAAAATAATGGTTGGATCGTCAGGATCGATAGCTATACCTTGTCCTTCGAATGGCGCTGGAAAGGTTTTCGTCCATTTCAGCGTGTATCCGTGCGGAGGGAATTCAAGCACATAAACTTCCTTAAAATCGTGACCGGTGACATATATTTGTCCTGCAGATGTAATAAAACCACCGGAATTACTCATTCGGTCAAAACGATTCAATAGTTCCGGCGGTAGAATCCACCCTCCTCGTCTTTCCCATTTTTCTGAATATTTCACCAATTGCGTCCATCGATTATCCGTTCCTGTTAGATCCTTAAACCGGTCGTAGTGGGCAAATGCCACGTACCAGTGACCCTCAAACCAGTCAATCCAGGTGGCTGATCCTATATCAATTCCCAGGGAATGGCTTTCTACCGGCTTTAGGGTTTCGGGATCAAATACTTCAATGGA
>CALGAA010000081.1 GCA_937952445.1 uncultured Bacteroidota bacterium
AAATATGCATTACGCTAACCTCACCGAACATATTCCAGCGACCCGGGAAATATATGAAATTGCAAGAAAGGCAACAACGGGTTTTGCCCTTCAGTCCGGCCTGGCTCCGGGGTTTATCAATCTTCTGGCACTTAAACTCGTAAGCGAATATTCACAGACCTATCCCGGCATTCAGGTGGACCACATCCTTATGCGAGTTGGTTCTTTGAGCCAATATACTTCATCGCCTGCGCACTATGCCTTCGTGTGGAGCCCGATGGGTGTAAGTACTGAATACCTGAATGACTGCGAGGTAGTGGACCAAGGTCAAAAGATCACCAAATCCTCTTTGAGCGAGCGAGAGCAGATTACGATAAACGGAATTCCGTATGAAGCTGACCTGACGTCCGGTGGAGCCGCTGACCTACCGTCTTTCTTTAATGGGAAAGTACAGCAACTCAATTACAAAACGCTGCGTTATCCGGGCCATTTCGAATATATACAGAAGCTTAAAAACGATTTGGGAGACGATCTGAACCAAAAGACCTTGCTTCAACGAATGCTGCAAGACATTCCTTTTCACAATAGTGATAAAGTACTGATATATTGTTCTGTCAGTGGGAAAGACCCTCAACAAAAGCGATTTGAAAAAATCCGTTTTGGCGAAATCCTTCCAATCCAGATGAATAATGTCAGACTGATGGCGATTCAACGGACCACTGCCTCGTCATTAGCACAAACCGCCATTTTATTGCTTAGCAACAGATTCCGGGGTATCCTGACACAGAGCAAATATCCCGTCGATGAATTTTTGAATGGTATTTTTATCCAGAAACATTACGGTGAGATTTTCCGTAGAAAAGTTTAGGTGGAACCTTATGGATAGTGATGGAACAAGATTCAATATCCATTGATGCCCGTGCGCCGGGGTTAAAATTCGTGATACCTATGACGTTGTTAGTAGTTTTCTGAGAGATACGCATGTGGGTTTTTGATTTGTCTCCCTCTCTCAATCCGGGAGATAATCCGTATATTACCGGTACCATTTTTAAAAGATCTATTGATCGTTAGTTGGACATGAAAATGATCTAAAATTCAAGTAATATGAAACACCCATTTTTGAAGCATCCCCAGGTGCAGGGCCTCAACCCGGGTACTTTGCCTGAAGTAGGAGAACCCTATAGCACAGATACGATTGAGTCGATTTCTCCCATTGATGGAGCAATTCTGGGGAAAGTTTCGGTAACCACTCACGATGAATACAGGAAATTGGTTGACCGATTGAAAGGAGGATTTACAGAATGGAGTCTGATGCCGGCTCCCCAAAGGGGCGACATCATCCGTCAATACGGAAATCTTCTTCGGGAAAACAAGGAAGAACTCGGAAAATTGGTTTCGGTCGAAATGGGAAAAAGCCTCCAGGAAGGAAAGGGAGAAGTACAGGAGATGATCGATATTTGTGATTTCGCAGTAGGCCTGTCACGACAGTTGTACGGGAAAACCATTGCCTCAGAACGACCCAATCACCATATGCTCGAGCGCTGGCATCCATTGGGCATCGTAGGAATTATCAGTGCGTTCAATTTCCCAGTGGCGGTATGGTCCTGGAACGCCATGATTGCCCTGGTCTGCGGAAATGTCTGCCTCTGGAAACCATCGGAAAAAACACCACTCTGTGCAGTGGCCTGCCAGCACCTCCTGGACCAGGTCCTGCGAAATAATAATATCCCATATGCCATCTCAGGGATGATTACAGGCGGAAAGGAGGCTGGGGAATGGCTTGCAAATGATAAGAACATCCCTCTTCTCTCAGCCACGGGAAGCGTTCCTATGGGCCGGAGCGTGGCTACCACCGTGGCACAAAGACTTGGGAAAACCATTTTGGAACTTAGCGGAAACAACGCGATGATTATCGCTCCTTCCGCTGATCAGAAATTGGCATTAACCGCTTCGGTGTTTGGCGCCGTAGGAACGGCCGGTCAACGATGTACGACGACCAGAAGATTGATCATACATCAATCCATTTATCAGGAATTTACTCAGAAACTGGTTCACGCCTACGGTCAACTCAAAATAGGAAACCCAATGGACGAATCGGTCCATATTGGCCCACTAATCGACCAGGATGCTGTAGGGGCTTATATCCAGAGTCTGGAAGATATCAAAAAGCAAGGTGGACAATTTTTGGTGGA
>CALGAA010000082.1 GCA_937952445.1 uncultured Bacteroidota bacterium
CCAATAGATTTTATACATTCAGATATATTCAAAGCTATCGCCGGAATTCTTCACCATATAGCGGGTATAATCCGGGTTAGCAAATGTGGGGCAACGCTCTCCGGGAGAGACTAATAATCAGCGGTAAGGGTCCTGGTTGGTAAAGAGATGTAGCTTTCAAACGGGAGTGGCAAAGTATAAATAAAACCCCGAACGCACGCATTTTCCGATTGGATGCCATAATTTGAAAGAAAGTACCACTTTTCTGAAAGAAAGTACAATTACGAAGCAAGTAAAACGCCTACTTTTATCCCGTTCCCGGAAGTGGATTTGCATCGGTGAGAAAGGAGGAACACCAGGAATTACAGGTTATCAAAAAACGATGAATAAAAATAAAACGGATCACGATAAAGTGGTTAATGCAATGGTTTTGTGGAAGGGAAGTATGCCCTCTTTCCATTTGCTTTTATGCGGGTTGGTGATCGGGATATTCGGTTGTACACCCGATACGGATAAGATTTCTGAAGATATCGAAGTGGAACCCGGACTCAAAGTGGAACTGGTAGTTGCCGAACCGCTTGTCATTGACCCGGTGGCGTATGCGTTCGACGAGGCCGGGAAATTGTACGTCGTCGAAAACCGGGGTTATCCCGACCCGGCTGAAGGTGGAACTCCGGCCCTGCGCGAAGGTCGTATCGTCCTGCTGGAAGATACCGACGGCGATGGGGAGTACGACCTCCGGCACGAGTTTGCGGACGATTTTACCTACCCCAACGGAATTATGCCCTGGAAAGGAGGGGTATTCGTGACGTGTTCGCCGGACATATGGTACCTCAAAGACACCGATGGCGATGGAATCGCAGATGTACGGGAGGTTGTACTGACCGGTTTTTTTGATACCAAAACTGCCCAGATCCGAACCAGTCATCCAACCCTGGGGCTGGACGGCTGGATTTACGTTTCCAGCGGGCTCAACGGCGGAGAGGTATACTCACCCCTTTTCCCTGATCGCGATACGGTATCGTTCACGGCTTCCGACAGCCGGTTCCACCCCGACACTTACGAGTTTGAAACGGTCGGCGGAAAAAGCCAGTTTGGGATGGCATTCGACGCCTACGGCCACCGTTTTGGGGTATCCAATCGACATCCCGTAATGCAGGTCGTGATCGAACCCGAATACCTGAATCGCAATCCGTATTTGCCTTACAATCAAACGGTTCAATACGTTTCCAAAGTCGCCGCGGAAGCGGTAGTTTTCCCGCTGAGCAACGCCGTAACCACTGCGGATTTCATCCCCCGTCTGATGGGGCAATCCCATAAAGGTACTTTTACGGCTGCCAGCAGTAGCTATATCTATTATGGACAGGGGTTGCCCGATGATCATCAGGGGAACGTGTATATCAGCGAATCCGCTCAAAACCTGGTCCAGCGCCAGATCATGGAGGATGACGGGGCTACGTTCCGGTCGGTGCTGCCGTATGAAGATCGCGAATTTATGGCTTCTGCTGAAGAGTGGTTTCGGCCGGTCTATGTCAACAATGGCCCCGAGGATGCGCTCTACGTGGTGGATATGCATCGCAAGGTGATCGATCATCCGTCGTATGTGCCCGAGGAAGTCCGGGATCTGCTCGATTTTGAAAGTGGAAGAGACATGGGACGGATTTTCAAAATCACCTCGGAGGATTATAATTCGTCCCTGAAAAAGAAAAATTGGTTTTCCCCCGATCTGACCGCCGCGGAATTGGTGAAAAGGCTTGATGCGGACTTGTTTTGGGATCGCCAGACAGCCTTCCGCTTACTGCTGGAAAGATCCGGCGAAACACCGAGTGCCGAATTGGAACGGGTTGCGCTCGAATCCCCCTATCCGGACAGTCGCGCGCGTGCGTTGTGGTTGTTGCACCTCAGTAATACGCTCAAAGAAGACATTTTACTCCAGGCTTTTAATGATTCAGAAGCAGGAGTCCGGAAACAGGCGGTGGAGCTCTCGGCCGACCGGATCGATGAATCCAAAGCTATTCATTCCGCCGTTTTGACATCCATTCAGGACCCCGATATGCACGTTCGACTATACAGCGCCCTCACTCTCGGGGATATGCCAGGGGAGGAGGCCACAAAAGCGCTGGCTTATCTCGCGGCCCGGGATGGCGAAGACATGTGGATGCGCACCGCCATATTGAGCGGGGTCGGTTCGAGAATGGAAGCATTTCTGACCGCCATGGATGAAGAAGATCCATCCCAGCCGGGGTATCCTCTGATCATGAAGGATTTAGGCGAAATGTTTGGAAACGGGGCCAGCATAGCCCAGTGCCGGGAGCTGGCCAGGATTACGCTGGCCAATCACAATCCCGAAGTGCCCGGAATTGGAACCGTACTGGGGCTTGCGAAAGGTGTAGCCGGGCGCCCCGAACTCCGGAATCAAAAAGAGGTACTATCCTATTTGGCCTCCACCGCTAATCCCGCTGATCGAAAGGCGTTTTGGGAAAGCGTGTATCAATATGTCCGGGACCCCTCAGCTTCCTTAATGCGCCGGATTGACGCAGTGAGTTTGCTGGGATATACCCAGGATCCTGAAAGCCTTCCTGCCCTGAGGGCGCTACTGAGTCCTGATCAACTTCCCGAACTGCAGAAAGCCGCGATCGGAGCTATATCAACGCAGGGCAACCGTTCCGGAGGTGAAATTCTGGTCAGCAAAGATGTGTGGAGTGGATTTACCCCCCAGGTAAAATCAACCGTGATTACTTCATTAGTCTCCAATCCGACTTTCGTCCCATTGCTGTTGCAAGCCATCGGGGATGGAGTGGTGTCGGCTTCCGATATCCCTTCCATCACCCGCCAGCGCCTGATGTCCAG
>CALGAA010000083.1 GCA_937952445.1 uncultured Bacteroidota bacterium
CGGCTGGTTCAGGTGACCGATCAAAAGGAATATCATTTTCGAGGAAAAAAAGCGTCACTCCCCGATACATGGCCCCGGAATCGATGTACAAAAAACCAAGTGTATCAGCCAGTCCCCGGGCCAGCGTGCTTTTTCCACACGCGGCGTATCCGTCTACACTGATCTGATAATTTGGCATCCTTTATGAGTTGGAAATAGATCCGTTTGAAGTGAAAAATGGAATCACATATCAGTATTCATCCTCATTAAACAGGAAATCGTCTTTCCGGGGGTAATCCGGCCAGACATCCTCGATGGATTCGTAAATTTCACCTTCATCTTCCATATCCTGAAGATTCTCGATAACCTCGAGCGGAGAACCAGAACGAACCGCGTAATCGATCAATTCGTCTCGTGTGGCAGGCCATGGAGCATCTTCAAGATGATATGCTAATTCTAGTGTCCAATACATATATAATCCCAATTTTTTTTGTATTACTAATATTGCTTCATTAGTATATCAAAAATAAATCCAAATAGTTCCAACTTTGATGAAAAATCATAAAATAAGCATGGCATCACCGTAGCTGAAGAATCTATATTTTTCTTTTACAGCTTCTTCATATGCTTCCCGGATCAAATCATACCCACCAAAAGCTGATACCATAATCATCAAGCTGGTTTTGGGCAGGTGAAAATTGGTAATCATTGAATTGGCAATGTTAAAATCATAGGGGGGATAAATGAACAAATTGGTCCATCCCTCCGCCTCCTTCAAAAAGTAATCCGCGGACACCGCAGATTCGATTGTCCGCATCGAGGTAGTACCCACCGCGCAAACCTTTTTCTTAGCCCGTTTTGCACTATTCACGATCTCAGCCGCCTCCGCGGTCACTGAAAAATATTCCGCGTCCATTTTGTGTTTGGACAAATCCTCTACTTCGATGTTTCGGAACGTTCCCAGGCCCACGTGCAAGGTCACCTCCGCAATATTGATCCCTTTGATGTTGATTTGTTTCATCAGCCGTTCGCTGAAGTGCAATCCTGCAGTGGGCGCAGCTACTGCACCAACATTTTTGGCATAAACGGTTTGATATCGTTCGTCATCAATTGGTTCGGCTTTGCGGTTGATGTACTTGGGCAGCGGGGTATTCCCCAGTTTGAAAAGAATCTCTTTAAACTCTTCATTGGAGTCTTCGAAATAAAACCGGATGGTGCGACCACGGCTGGTGGTATTATCGATCACTTCCGCCACCAGTTTTTCCTCACCGTTGGGGTTGCTGAAATACAGTTTATTGCCGACTCTGATTTTTCGGGCCGGATCGACCAATACGTCCCACAATTTGGCGTCTTCATTCAATTCCCGAAGCAAAAAAACCTCGATGTTGGCCCCCGTTTTTTCTTTACAACCGAATAAACGAGCCGGGAACACCTTCGTGTTGTTCATGATAAAGCAATCGTCCTCGTCAAAATAGTCGATGACGTCTTTGAACATTTTGTGTTCGATCTTTCCTGAATCCCGGTGGACAACCATCAATCGCGATTCATCCCGTTCATCAGCCGGATACTTGGCGATCAACTTCTTGGGTAAATCGTAATTAAACTGAGATAATTTCGCTTTCATGGATTACTTAATTTTCCTTGACTGAATAACAAACGGCGTCATTTTCGGAATGAAAAGACACCGATGAACAAAAAACCTTGAGATCAAACATTTTTGGGCGAAAAAAGTTACCTGACTTTTTCCACGATGGCTTTGAACGCTGCTGGTTCATTCATGGCCAGGTCTGCCAGTACTTTTCGATTCAGCTCGATTTCATTGTCTTTGAGGGCGTGGATAAAACTGCTGTAATTCATGCCTTCGGCACGAGCTGCGGCGTTAATCCGGGCGATCCATAATTTGCGAAAGTTTCGCTTTTTGTTTCTACGGTCACGGTAAGCGTACACTAAGCCTTTCTCAACGGCATTCTTGGCAACGGTATATACTTTCGACCGCGCACCAAAATACCCTTTGGCCTGCTTTAAAATTTTCTTTCTTCGTTTTCTGGAAGCTACTGCGTTTTTTGAACGTGGCATATCATTAGTTTTAACCCGGACAAGGAGAGTTTGTTCAACTGCTTAACCGCTTGTCCCGATACATTTGATAAATAAAATGGAATAACTTTTGATCAGATGTTGAGCATCTTTTTGACTCTCTTCTCATCACCTTCGGATACCAGAACTGATCCACGAAGGTGTCGCTTGGCTTTGGTGGTTTTCTTACGCATCAAATGCGAAGTACGAGCCTGAAAACGCTTTATTTTTCCGGAGCCGGTCACTCGAAAACGTTTCTTGGCACTGGAATGTGTTTTTACCTTAGGCATTGCTTTAAAATTTCATGTTTTATAAAACGGTGTGCGAAATTACGCATAAAACATGAGGATAAAAAATCTTAAGCCTAATTTTTCTTTTTCGGAGAGACGATCACCGTCATCCGTTTTCCTTCCAGCTTCGGCAGGCTTTCAGCTGTGCCATAATCTTCGAGTTCTTTGAGGAACCTCAACAAGAGCAATTCGCCTCGTTCTTTGAACACGATGGTTCGTCCCCTAAAGTGAACATAGGCTTTCACTTTGGCCCCATCTTCCAAAAACCCTTTGGCGTGTTTGAGTTTAAATTCAAAGTCGTGGTCGTCTGTATTGGGGCCAAAACGAATTTCTTTGATGACCGTTTTGGATGCCTTGTTTTTGATTTCTTTCTCTTTCTTCTTCTTGGTGTAGAGAAATTTATTGTAATCAATAATCTTGACAACCGGCGGATTGGCATTTGGTGCGATTTCGACCAAATCGAGTCCCATTTCCCGGGCCCAATCCCGTACTATATTCGTTCGAAATACACCGCTTTCGATATTTTGGCCAATAACTTCACTAAGTTCGTCGAGGTTGTCCCCGACCAATCTTACTTCGGGTATTCTGATGTGTTCATTAATGCGGTGTTCTGCTGCTGTCTTTTGATTATGATTTCTACTTCTTGGATGTCTTCTGGCCAAATTATTTACGCTTAGTTAAGAAATTAGGTTTCAAATATAGATATTTTATGCGAAATAAAGAACAAAAGAGCCCGTGTTTTATAGAGCAAACACGGGCTTTTGTCTTTTCTTTAATTTAAAAATCAAGATTTCACGTCACTTTTCAGATGGACTTTCAGCTCTTCGGTTTCTCCGGTATCGGAGGAATCGAGATCGACCACGAAAGTAGACCCTTCTTCTGGTGATTCGTTGAGAATGAATTCGGCCAACGGATCTTCGATGTACTTCTGAATGGCCCGTTGCAATGGTCGAGCTCCAAACTGCGGATCAAAACCTTTATTGGCCACGAAATCCTTGGCTTCTTCGGTCAGTTCGATCGAATACTTCATCTGATCCAGACGCTTGTACAGATCGTTGAGCGTGATATCGATAATTTTGAAGATATGTTCTTTCTCCAGTGAATTGAATATCACGATGTCGTCGATTCGGTTGAGGAATTCCGGCGAAAATGTACGTTTCAACGCATTCTGAATCACGCTTTTGTTGTGATTTTCTGAATCCTCCATCCGTGCTTTGGTGGCAAAACCCACGCCCATTCCAAAGTCTTTAAGCTGACGAACTCCGATGTTGGAGGTCATAATGATCAAGGTGTTTTTGAAATCCACCTTTCGACCCAATCCATCGGTCAACTGTCCATCATCCAGCACCTGCAATAGGATATTGTATACATCCGGGTGCGCCTTTTCGATTTCATCCATCAGAATGACCGAGTACGGTTTTCGACGGACTTTTTCCGTTAACTGACCCCCTTCTTCGTATCCGACATAGCCCGGAGGGGCGCCGATCAACCGGCTAATGCTGAATTTCTCCATATATTCACTCATGTCGATCCGGATCAAAGCATCTTCGCTGTCAAACATATACCGGGCGAGCGCTTTGGCCAACTCCGTTTTTCCGACACCGGTCGGTCCCAGAAAAATAAAGGTACCGATTGGTTTGGATGGATCTTTCAATCCGACACGGTTTCGTTGGATCGCTTTGGTCACTTTGGAAATAGCTTCATCCTGACCAATGATCATCTTTTGAATGTCCTTGTTCATCCCAACGAGTTTTTTACTCTCGCTTTGAGCCACTTTTTGAAGTGGAATACTCGTCATCATGGAAACCACCTCGGCGATAGCTTCCTCATCGACCGGATATTTCTTACTTTTGGATTCTTCCTCCCAGTTGATCCGGGCGTCTTCCAACTGCTTGATCATCTTGGATTCCTGGTCGCGGAGCTCGGCAGCATTTTCGTACTGCTGGTTCTTCACGGCCTGGTTTTTCATTTCCTTGATGTTTTCGATCTGCTGTTCCATTTCCTCAATGTGCTTCGGCACAAATATATTTTTGAGGTGGACACGAGCACCGACTTCATCCATCACGTCGATGGCTTTATCCGGCAAAAACCGATCCGTAATATATCGTTCGCTCAATGACACGCAAGCTTTGATCGCTTCCTCATCATATTCGACGTTGTGGAAATCCTCGTACTTGGGTGCGATATTCTTGAGAATATTGACGGTTTCCTCCGCGGTCGGTGGATTCACCAATACCTTCTGAAAACGTCTGTCCAGGGCACCATCCTTCTCGATGTATTGCCGGTATTCGTCCAGGGTGGAAGCCCCGATACATTGCAATTCGCCTCGTGCGAGAGCAGGTTTGAAGATATTGGATGCATCCAGGGACCCCGTGGCACCTCCGGCTCCTACGATGGTGTGGATCTCATCGATGAACAAGATCACGTCTGAGTTTTTCTCCAGCTCGTTCATGATCGCTTTCATCCTTTCCTCAAATTGCCCCCGATACTTTGTACCAGCGACCAGCGCAGCCAGGTCAAGCATCACGATGCGTTTGTCAAATAGCGTTCGTGACACTTTCTTGGCGTGAATCCGCAAGGCCAGGCCTTCTACGATTGCCGTTTTCCCTACACCGGGTTCACCGATCAGAATCGGGTTGTTTTTCTTCCGGCGGCTCAGGATCTGGGATACCCGTTCGATCTCCTTTTCACGACCAATTATGGGATCGAGTTTGTCCTCCTCGGCCATCCGGGTAATATCGCGGCCGAAATTATCCAACACCGGTGTCGTGGATTTCTTCGCTCCCCGTTTTTGAAATCCACGGGTAGCTCCGCCCTCATCTTCGTACGATGGTGAGTCATCCGAAGCGGACTGTGAATACACGTCAATATCAACTTGGTCTTCGTTGATCAGATAATAAAGCTCGTTTTTATACGTCTCGTAATCAATATCAAATTGTTTGAGGATCTTTGAGGCTTTATTATCCTGGTGTTTGAGGATAGATAGCACGATAAGTTCTGGTGAAATTTCCTGGTTTTTGAAGACCTTGGCCTCCAAAACAGAAAATTTTAAAATTTTTTCTGCATGTTTGTCAAACGGAATGTCACGATCCGGCGTGGTTACCGGACGCACCTGGTTACTGCTGTATTTTTCGAGGTAATCGGACAACTCGTCCAAATCCACATCCAACGATTCAAACACTTTAGCAGCCAGACTATCTTCTTCCTGAATGATACCGAGTAAGATATGCTCAGGTCCCGCAAAACCCTGCCCCAATCGCTTGGCCTCGAGCTTGCTGTGACTGAGTATCTTCTTGACTTCTGGTGAGAACTTTTTCATTATTATGAGATATAACTTTATTCTAAGAAACAATAAAATTCGTGAATGCTTCAGAAACCATGGTAAATTAACATTATTTTTTGGGATTGTCGAATTTCCTGATTGGAGAGTTAGATTTAAAGGTGAACAACAAAAAATATTTCGACAAATCCGCCACGAAGTTTCTGCATTTCACTATACTTAACATCAAATTTAATACCAATATGAAGTACAGTGTTAACAAAGATGACATATATACGGTTGTGAAAATCGAAGAAAAACAGATCAATTCCTTGAATGCACCGCATCTTAAGTCCGAATTGGTGTTCTTTCACAACGAAGGAGTGGTCCATTTGATCCTCGATTTAGACAATATTGAATATGTCGATTCGTCAGGTTTGAGCGCCATATTGACAGGCCACCGCCTTTGGAGGGATAGCGGGGTATTCGTAATCTGCCGGGCCAAGCACCCTGCTGTACGCCGGTTAATCGAAATTTCAAAACTGGACAAAATCCTGATTATCATCCCCACCCTGGATGAAGCCATCGATTATGTCATGATGGAACAACTCGAACGGGATTTTGCAAGCGAGGAGGAATGAGCTGGAAACTGTATGTATTAGGTTCCAATTCAGCCGTTCCCACTCTGCACCGTTATCCTTCCGGCCAGGTCCTCAACATCGGACGTGAAAGTATAATGATTGACTGTGGAGAAGGTTCACAACTTCGGATGCTGGAATATGGAATTAAAAACTCAAGGATCAACACCATACTGATTTCGCATCTTCACGGAGATCATATATATGGATTGCCGGGATTGCTGACGTCCTACAATTTGTACAACCGACGCAACCCCTTGCGGATTTTCGGCCCCCGGGGTATAAGAGATTATGTGACCCTCACCATGGAAATCACCAAACATCAGTTTACTTACCCCATCGATTTTTTTGAACTTACCCATACCGGGTCCCTGCCGGTATTTGAAAACGATGAAATCCAAATATCCGCTTTTCCTTTAATCCACCGTATCCCTACCTATGGGTATAAAATAGCCGAAAAAATCAACAGACCCTATCTGTCCAAAGAAAAGGTCAAAAGCCTGGGACTAAACAATGATCAGATCCAGCGGATCATCAAAGGTGAAAAAGTCAAAATCGGGAATCAATATTTTCAGCTCGCTGATATTGAGAGGAGCCCCACACCCAATTCGTATGCGTACGTATCCGATACTGCTTATTTTCCAAAGTGCGGAGATTTGATCGGCCGGGTCCGGCTTTTGTATCACGAAGCCACTTTTTTGGATTCGGAACAAAAACAAGCTGTAGAGCGTTATCATTCTACAGCTACGGAAGCAGCCCGCACGGCCTTAAGAGCCCCAGCGGATCATCTATTGCTCGGGCATTACAGCAGTCGCTACACCGATATTCAATTATTCAAAAAAGAAGCCGAGAAGGTGTTCAAACCCGTGTCTCTGGCTCGAAGTGGAAAGGTGTTTACCATCCCCCAGGAAGGCGAAATTCTGGAAGAAATTCGCTCCGCCGGCGAAAAATACGAACTGTAGTTTGGAATTTAATCTAATGCTTGTATCTTTGCAATCGCTTTTGCAAAAAGTGGATGATTCCGTAGCTCAGCCGGTAGAGCACTTGACTTTTAATCAAGGGGTCCTGGGTTCGATTCCCAGCGGAATCACAAATTTTTTAAATTAACATATAAAAAGGGAGAATTAAAACATGCTCATTATTGATGTAAAAGACAACGATTCCATCGACAAAGCGCTGAAGCGTTACAAACGTAAATATCAGCGTGTCGGCATCCTCAAAGAACTTCGAAACCGTAAAGAGTTCACCAAACCTTCGGTGCAACGACGGGAAGAAAAACTGGATGCCATCTATCGGGAAGCATACCTACGCGAAAATTCGTAATTTCCCAGTAAGATGTTTAAGAATTAAAAGAAAAGGCCTGCGAGCAATGCTCACAGGCCTTTTCTTATGATCAGGTTTGATCTCCAATTCTATTGCACCCACCAGCGGTGATTCACTCAATTTCCAAAAGAATAGACGGCTGTCATCAGAAACCGGGTGGCTGAATTTACTGCCCAAACGTCGCAGAACCAAAGGTTTAAGACACCAACCGCCGAAAGACCGAGGGTCCGAGACTCAAACCTGAGGCCCCAAGCCGAAGACTCAAAATCCATACACTGCCGCCAGTAAAATCTGACTGGCGTTTCCAGTAGGAAGGCCATCGCCATCCAGGAAAATATCTGTATCCGAGAAATCGATCCGCCACTCAGGTATCAAAACCAGCGGCCCCAGATGGATGTTACCACTTGCCGTCAGCCCGAATACGCGCGGCCCATCTTCACCGCCGGGATTGGCTTCTGAACCCGTATTAAAATACTTAAACCACTCACCCCTTAGGCCCAGATCCAGGTGATCATTGAGTTTCCACACCTGATACAATGCCAGACCACTGTAGTCCGTGACCGTCTCCCCATTGCGATGATGGGCAAAATTGACCCCGGTCGTCCATGAGGGCGTAAAAGAAACCGACGATACCACGTCGATCGTAGTTCCGGCCTGCTTACTTTGCAAAAAATTGAGATATACCTCAAAATCTTCAACCGGGTACAGGGCAATCTGAGCTCCCACATCCGTCATGCCATTAAAATCCTGGTATTCATTCCAATCATTGAACAAACCAGCCATTACACTTACCTTTTCACTAATCGACCAGGTTGCTTTCAACCCCGCATTTTGGAAGGGCCCTCCCGAAAACAAATAGGAAGTGGAATAATGAAAATTGGAAGTGGGCGAGATGACTTCATATCCGATAAATGTGCCCATAAAACCGGCTGTGAACGTTAGATTTTCAACCGGTGAATAATCGACATACAGGTTCTGAATGTGAAATGAATTGCCATCGCTGGCATTGAGCAATGATTGTCCCTGCCCTCGTGGTCCAAAGGCAACATCTGCCACAAATCCGACTTTTTCCCACGCTTGAGATACGATGAGATTCGCCATTCCGATGGACATGGAATTGTGATTTCCCGCAAAAGCTGTTCCGATATTTCCCTGCCCATTCTCATTTTCAGGTCCAGCCAGATCGTATTTGTAATACACGTCCACAGAGCCGCTTACATTTAACACACTTACGCTATCCTGGCCTCTTGCAATAACCACCCCTAACAATCCATAAACTACAACAAGTAATAATTTATCCATTTTTACACAATTTAAATTAGTTAATAAAAAGAGCCGGCGTAGATATGTATACCGCCTCCCTGATCAAGAATTATTTTATAAAAACTCAAATATATATGGCCTTGACTCTCGTAAAAACTGCTATTTTTGCTGTATTGTGAATAACAGCTTCCCAGGAAATCAGGATATATGCTGGTTTTCAATGGATTAATAAAGTCTAATTTGTCATGCCTATTTCCAATTCAGAACAGCTTTTTCGATTGGTAAAAAGTCTAAATAAATCGGAAAAAAGAAGTTTTAAGTTATATGCCCAGCGTTCCCACAACCAGGCAACGAGCAAATTTATCCAGTTGTTCGATATCCTGGATAGCATGGATTCTTATGATGAAACCACCATCATTCAAAAATCTAGTCACATCAAAAAGAGTCAGTTATCTAATTTAAAAAGACATCTCTATACCCAAATAATGAAAGCGCTGCGGAATATTCACATCGATAAGGAATTGGATATTCAGATCAGAGAACAACTTGACTTCGCTCGTATCTTGTATGGAAAAGGGCTCTATATGCAAAGCCTCAAAATTCTGGACAGGGTCAAAAACATCGCACGGGATGCTCACCAGAACATTTTGTATTTCGAAATCCTGGAGTTTGAAAAAAGGATCGAAGAGAAACACATCACCCGAAGTAGAAGTATCGCTGGCAAGATGGAGGATCTCATCGCCACCTCAGACGAAGTCAACCGGATGATCAACCTGGAATCGGCGCTGACCAATCTCAAACTCAAAATTCATGGGTTATACATCAAAGGCGGCCACGCCAAAAATGAAAAAGAAGCCCGGGAAGTTCTTGAATACTTCGAGGACAACAAGCCCGATGTCAATTACGATCAGCTCGACTTTTTTGAAAAAATATACCTCCATCAGAGTTATGTGTGGCTTTACTACATCCAGATGGATTTTGAACAATGCCTGCATCACGCTCGCAAATGGTCGGACTTTTTTTATCACGACCCTGTCATGGCCTCTATCAACCCCGATTTGTATATGCGGGGGATGCACTATGTGATGACGGTTTGCTTTCATCTCAACCATGAAGAGGAATACTGGGAATACATCCAACGCCTGGATCGGTTCTATGAACTGGAGAATGAAAATTTCAACCAGACTTCGGAGATCATATACTTTTTGTACAGTAATTTTGCCAAACTGGACTTTGCCAATGTCAACGGGCGATACGATAAAAACGTCGCATTAATCCCACGAATTGAAAAAAAACTAACCAGGTACGAATCCCATTTGGACAACCACCGGGTAATGCAGTTTTACTACAAATTCGCCTGGTCGTATTTTGCACGCGGGGAATACGGGAAATCCATTCAGTACCTCAACAAAATCCTGAATCTTGATGTCAAACATTTGAGGGAGGACATTCAGTGCTATAGCTGGTTGCTTTTTATTCTGGCCCATTTTGAAGAAAAGAATTATGCACTGTTGACCCATTTGGTCAAATCAGCCACCAAGTTTTTCGAGAAAATGAAGGAGAAAAACAAGATCCAGCAAATTCTGATCCAGTTTGTCCGTACTCGCCTTCGCTCCAATCAAACCTTGTCCAAAGAAACCTACCGCGCGCTTATCGACGAACTTAATCAATACTCCAAAGATAGTTATCAGGGCAAAGCACTCCTTTACCTCGACGCCAAAATTTGGGCGGAAAGTAAATTGAGATCCAAAACCATCGAAGCCCTGAAGCTGGAAAAATTGAAAACGATCGCGAAGTAAGGGGGGAGCAGAAGTGAACCGGGATGATGAAGTGGCCAAAAAGATGAAGAAATACCCATAGGAATTTATGATTTGGTGAATTAATGCACCAGTCAATAAATACGTGACACATCGGACAGATTCTTTTTCGCCCTGGCTTCATCATCTGAAGCCTTATGCAGCTATGGGCATACGCGGTTTAGTTTCTTCGATGTATGCGCCCACCGACATACGAATCCCCGGCTTTCGGACCTACAGAGTTGGTGCTTTATGTCCCAGGTACTATTTCAATTTATACGTAAACCCGACCGGATTCCAGCCCACTATATATCCATATCCGCCGTCCACGTTACCCGGATTCAACTTAGGTTCTATAAATGGCTCGTCGGATGCGGTAGCTGATTCGACGTAGTCCCGAAAGCGGGCATCCACCTGTCCTACCTCAAAATACACATAGGACTTGGGCAAAAATTCACGATCAGTAGAACCTGGTTTTGTTCTTTTCTTTAATGTCGAACTAAAAACTGCCTCAAAAGGCCCTGTCTCACATTTGTTGCTCACAAAAATAAGATCCCCCTCGCATTCTTCAATGATGTGTTCATCCATGACAATCCAAGTTTCCAGTGGATTATCGGTATGACTGTCGTGCCAGGATCTTCCAATATAATTAACATAATGATCGGGATTAATAAATGATACAGTCAATGTCAGAGAGTACATGGATTCATGCATTCTAAAGGTGAACGCATTTGTATCAACCAGCGTTTCTTCCGGTATCCGGATGTCCTCCACATAAACCGCTCCCAGACCCGGAGCATTGATCCGCACCTCATATTCCCCACCTGCACTATAATATTCGGGATGCATCGATAGGTACCTCCCATCGCCCAGCTCACGGCACGAATCAATCAATTGTCCCGCCTGATAGATATAGGTCCTGGCTCCGTTCACCCAGTATCCGTCCTCGCCAAATTCCGTGTATTCATATGGATCAAAAGATTTTTTAATCTTCAGGTCCAATCCCTTTCCAGGGGACACATAACCTTCCAATACCATTTTGGATCCTTCAAATGGCACATGGAGGTCCACTTCCTGGTAACAGGCCGTCAATAAACAAAAAGCCAACAGATATACGATCCTTTTCACTGAAAATTTACTTTGTAAGTTACAAATGGCAACATCCGGAATATGGTAAAACCCTTCAGAGTTGGTTTGCCAGCGATCGGATCAAAAGAAGTTTGTTTGCCGTTTTCATCTCTTGCATAATAGAACCTGGTATTGTAATCCAGTGTCCAGGGATTGTTGCGGCCATAGGCATTATACAGGCCAAACGACCATTCCTTATCGCGTCCCCGCTTCGTCTTTCCACGGAAAGTAGCGCTGAGGTTAAGCTGATGAAAGACCGGAAAACGGGCATTGTACCGCTCGTTGAAGAAAAACTCCAGCCAGGTATAGGCCGACGGCAGGGTGAGCCGATGACCGCTGCGAAGATCCCAGTTCCCCGAGAAGCTCCATTTTTCGTTCAACCGGTAGTTCAGGTACAGTTCCAGGTCATGCCGACGATCAAACCGGCTGAAGTACCAGTCGCCGTGATTGAGATTGTCAAACCGGTGTTGTGACCACGACAGCGTATAGCCCGCCCAGCCATTCTAACGGCCGGTTTTTTTGTGTACGAAAAACTCTGCACCGTAAGCTTTTCCGATCCCTCCGGTCTCCACCAGGTACGGCCAGGGATGTTCCAGTTGGCCTGAGAAGGGTGTCCCCTCCCGGAAGTCGATCAGATCACGCATGGTCTTATAGTATCCCTCCACGGATGCCAGAAAATTCCCATCATTAAAAGTCCGACCAAAACCCCCCGACCATTGGTGAACGGTCTGTGGGGCCACCCGGTCGTTAGCAGATACCCAGAACGAGGTCGGAAATCCATTGGCATAATGCGTCAGTTGATGCAGATATTGAAAATTGCGGTCGTAGCTGAATGACAGTGAGCTGTGGGATGAAGTATGCAGGCTGACCTTGAGTCGGGGCTCCCAGCTCCCATAGGATGCGCCTTCGGTAAAATACCGGGAATACCGGAGTCCGGGCCGGATATCCAGCCAGGACATCGGATGTAACTCCGGATTGAGGTAAGCCGATACCTGCCCATACCTGGAATCTGTACGGACCCCGTGGTGGTCCAGGTTTTCCTGTCCAGAAAAACCAGTGATGTCCAGCACATTAGGTTTCAGCGCATTACGATTGATTCCCCATCCCAATTGAACGCGACCAACAGTCCCGAGTAACCAGTCGTTTTGCTGGATCAGACCCATTTCCCAAACTCTTGACCGCTCCAAAAAATCGATTTGTGAAACTTGGATACCATCGTCAAATTCATCACTCAGGGTTTTTTGTTGATTGGCGTATCCGCTACTGTATAGTTGTAGCTTGGAAAAAATGCGGTCATTCCACTGACGACTGTAGCGCATACTGAGGATATTGTTCCCCCAGGTCAACCGATTTCGTGTCCCGGAGTCTTCCTGTGCATCATATATACTGCTGTAAATCGCCGTCACATCCTGACTTTTATAAAAACTGGCGTACAATTCGTCACGATCTGACAGACGCCAGTTGACCTTGAGATTGCCATCGTACATCCAGTAATTGACGTAAGTATCGATATTCCCCGCGTTGTAGAGAAACTTCAGCGGCAGGACGACCAAACCGAGGTAAGATGCCCGGAAGGTGCCGATGAAAGATGCAGATTCTCCAAGCGGCCCTTCGATGTTGTAGCCGGAATTAATCAGTCCCACTCGCAGGTCAGATTTAAATTCTTCCCGGTTCCCTTCCCGGGTGGACACATCGATAACCGAAGACAATCGGCCGCCATAACGGGCGGGAAGTCCGCCTTTGTAGAAATCCACGTTTTTGACGATGGCCGAATTGAAGGTGGAAAACATGCCAAGCAGGTGGTTAGTATTGTACACCGGGGCTCCATCGAGCAGGATAAGATTGGTACCGGGCTTCCCACCCCTCACCATCAGTCCGTTGCTGGCGATATCGCCCAGGTTGATACCCGGTAGTCCAGCCAGGCTACGCAGAAGATCCTGTTCTCCCATGATGAAGTTAATGCTGTTCAGTTGCTGTATAGGGATCTGATACCGGCCAAAATGTTCTCCCGGGGAGATCCGGTGCGACGATATCGTCACTTGATCGATGGCCGCCGGACTCAGCCGGATGATCCATTCACCACCATTACCGGAATCCATCCTGACCGTATCCGGTTTATAGCCCACATAGCTCACGATCAGTCTGGTGGTACGATCATTGACGACGAAGTGAAACCGACCGAATTCGTCCGTACTCGTGCCTTTATTATTCGCCGGATCCCAGATATGGGCGTTGACCAGTGGTTCTGATGACAGGGAATCCTGGACACGACCGGAAACGACCTGTGCTTTAAGTTGTCCGTACATCAAAAAGCATAATATAATGATGACCGGACAGACTATACCTCTAAAATGTAATTTCCTCAAATTATGCGTCTAATAGATTACAGGATTACAAATGATAATTAAAGTGAATTTTACTCTACTAAGGTCCAAATTGCTTCATCCCAGGGCATAGTTGATCCCCTACCATGTCTTACTTCACTGTCATCCTTTTCATCGGCTTCAAATGTCATATTAGTGCCAGACTCCACGGCGTGATTCTTCGCAATTATATCTTCCATGACTTTCTGAAAATCCATTCTACTCTCAAATTCCAACATACCGGCATTAGTTTTCACGGCCACATCCCCATACCTAAAAGTTTCTTGGGGATCAGTTAAGGGATTAACTTTACAACTGAATTGGGCCATTAAAAAACTGTCTAAAGATAATAGGAGAAGATGAGCCCGGAATCTTATTTGCGATACTCGAAAGATAAGCTTAATCGCATGTGTATGTGTGTGTGAAGTGCTAAGTTTAGTTTCCTGAAATTCTTCATGTGTAAAAATTAGCAATATATATTAAAATTATTTTTGTAGGAATGAAGTAAGTCCCATTAAATATTGGCAATCATAAACAAGACCTAAGAACAACCCTAGTGTACTCACAAAGCTAATAACACTTGCATCAAACATTCAAATATTTAACATTTATTCTTCCAATATTAATTATAAACCGCTCATTTTCTGACTTTGAGTCAA
>CALGAA010000084.1 GCA_937952445.1 uncultured Bacteroidota bacterium
TTCCGGATGGTCGTTGAATTCATGGAACATGATGTACTCATACGTCAGGCGGTGCTTCGTTTTGTGGTAGTAATATCGAAGCGCATCCATCAAATCTGCGATGTTGTCGTTCGCATTGATCGGCATGATCTGATCTCTTTTATGATCCATAGCGGCGTGAAGAGACAGAGCGAGCTTGCACTGGAGCCCGTCGTCAGCGATTCTACGAATCATCTTGGCAATCCCTGCGGTGCTGATGGTGATCCGCCAGGTGGCCATATTCATCCCGGTATCGGAATTGATCAGTTCGATGCTCCTTTTCACGTTTTTATACGAAAGCAACGGTGCGCCCATACCCATGTACACGATGTTGGTCAGGGGATGACCAAAATGGGCCTGTGCGTATTGATTGACTTTAAAAACCTGCTCGTAAATCTCGGCCGCGGACAAATTTCGTTCGCGCTTCATCTGGCCCGTGGCACAGAAAGTGCAGGCCAGGCTGCAGCCCACCTGGGACGAAACGCATACTGTATATCGGTTTTCCCCGGGTACCGGGATCAAAACGCTCTCAATTTTGTGCCCGTCCTGTAGTACAAACCTGAATTTGACCGTGCCGTCCAGGCTTTGCTGGATGACATCCGCGGACATGGTCAGGATGCCAAAATCACCACTGAGTTTTTGCCGCAACCCCAGCGGTAGATTGGTCATTTCATCAAATGTTCCCACACCGTATTTCCAAAGCCATTGGTGGATTTGATTCGCACGATAGGAGGGCTCTCCCTGATCTTTCAAATATTTTTGGATTTCTTCAACCGAAAGATCTCTGATATCGATAATTTCGCCTGATTCTATGGTATTTGTCATAAATGCAAAGTTACAACAATAACAAGTCAGAGAATCAATCGTTTACATAAAATATTAACGAATCGCCTTCGATGGATATTTACAAACGGAAAAACAGATGGAAACTTAACCTCGTTTTTGCAGGTATTTTCATCGTATTGATCACCATTGGATACACGTTCTACCTGGGAAGCCGGTTGAAAGATGTACTGGAAATCAATATGGAGAATTTTGCCGATGCGTATGAAAGCATGGTTCAAAATATGGATGACCTCAACAAGGACGTGAATTTTGAAACCGATGTTATCCAGCGAAACAAAACCATCCCGATCATAATCGTGGACGAGATGGACTCCATCGTGCTGAGTTTGAACTTTTCGGAATCTCAGCAAACCAATTCCGAATACATGCAACGCCAACTCCGGAAGATGCAGGCCTCCGACCGGAAACCGATCACGATCGAATCCATGGTTTATCGGATCTATTACGCTCCCCCGTTTGAATACAAACTTCTTTCGCTTTTACCGCTGATCATACTCATGCTTCTGGCCACCTATATATTTATCGGATATCTGGGTTTCAGCAGTAGTCGTGCATCGGAGCAAAACCGCGTGTGGGTGGGAATGGCACGGGAAACTGCGCATCAGCTCGGTACCCCTATTTCAGCGATTATTGCCTGGCTTGAACACCTCAAAGCGACCAGTACTGACGATGAACAACTGGAGATTATCGAAGAACTTGAGAACGATGTCAGCCGACTCGAACTGATCGCGGATCGCTTTTCGAAAATCGGAGCCGAACCCAATCTTGAACGCATGGATGTGGTGGAATTGATCCGGGATACAATGGGGTACATGGAGAAAAGAGCTCCCAGGAAGATCGAATTCAATCTGTTGGTGAATGCCGGGAAAACTCATTTTGCGCGGGTGAATAAGCATTTGATCAACTGGGTATTTGAAAATTTGATGCGAAATGCGTTGGATGCCATGGGGGGGGAAGGGAGCATCACCACCGTGGTCAGTGAGGATGAGGATAGCGTCATCATCGATGTGAGCGACACGGGGAAAGGGATCCCATCTGGAAATTTAAAAACAGTTTTTGAACCTGGGTACACGACCCGGAAAAGGGGGTGGGGCCTGGGTCTTTCCCTGGCCAGGAGGATCATCGAAAATTATCACCAGGGGAAAATATTTGTAAAATCCAGCGTGGTCGGGGAGGGGACAACGTTTACGATCCGGCTGCCCAAAGGATAAGTGTTTTCCAATACCCTAAATTCCCTGCATAAATAACTATATAAGAGCGTTTCCCGGATGACAGCGAGATAACACCATTCCTGGTTTGATCGAAGTTACGAATTTTGATCACCGCTGCCATATGAATCGGGGTTTTCAAAATGGTGGATCGCATTACGGATTGAAAAGTTTAGATGGCCCTTTTGTATCTGGCGATGTGTACATGGGAATTCATTCGATATTTTGACTTACTTTTGGGAGATACCAATGTTCACCCTAATTGTCCACTATTTTGAAACGAAATTCATATCCCTCGATTAGCCAAGCAGCCGGAAGTATATTTCTCATGTTGATCGCTTCGTTCGGTGCCTATGCTCAGGTAGACTTATCGTATTATCTCCCGGATACAGATCATTTAAACCCCGATATCACGAGCCCGGAAGAATTTCTGGGATTTCAAATAGGGGAATGGCACATCAGCCATAGTCAACAAGTGTATTATTTGAAACAGTTGGCTCAGGAATCCGATCGAATTCAATTTCACACCATGGGAAAAAGCCATGAAGACCGGCCGATGGTTCATCTGTATATTTCAGATCCGGCAAATCTGGCAAAGCTTGAAACTATCCGGCAGGAACATCTCCAGTGGTCCGATCCCGGATCCCGCGCAGAGGATGTAAACTCCGACCGGCCTTTGATCGTATGGCAGGGCTATTCCATCCATGGCAATGAACCCTCCGGAGCCAATGCTGCCATGCTCGTCGCCTATTACCTGGCATCTTCGAATCATCCCGAAGTCCGGAATATTTTGAAAAATACGGTCATCATTTTTTACCCCAGTTTCAATCCGGATGGGCTACAGCGTTTCTCCACCTGGGTAAATATGAACAAAAGCAAAACCCTTAACCCCGATAACCAGGATCGGGAATACGATGAAGTTTGGCCTGCGGGTCGCACCAACCATTATGGATTTGATTTGAACCGGGATTGGCTGCCGGTGCAACAACCCGAATCACAAGTGAAAATTGAACTGTACCAACAGTGGCGGCCGAATATTTTGACCGATCACCACGAAATGGGAACCAATTCTACCTATTTTTTTCAACCGGGAATTCCTTCCCGCAACAATCCCCTGACCCCGCAAATGAATCTGCATTTGACCGAAGAAATCGGGAAATTTCATGCTTCGGCACTCGACAGCATCGGTTCTTTGTATTATTCCCGGGAAAGTTTTGACGATTTTTACTACGGGAAAGGTTCCACTTACCCGGATATTCAGGGGTGTGTGGGTATTTTATTCGAACAGGCCAGTTCGCGGGGCCATATTCAAAACTCGGATTACGGACTACTGACGTTTCCCTTTACCATCCGCAATCAGGTGGTGACTTCATTTTCCACGCTGCGAGCAGGTCTGAATTTGAAATCCCAACTTCAGAAATACCAGCGCGATTTCTTTCATTCTGCGGATATGGATACCCGGGAAGGTTACGTTTTTGGCGATCGGAGGTACCCTTACAAAACAAGGGAGTTGGCCCGTATACTCCGGACCCATGACATCGACGTGTATCAGCTTGATGACGAATTGAACGTTGACAACCATTCCTTTGTGCCGGGAAAAAGTTACTATGTTCCCCTTAATCAACGTCAACAACGATTGATCCAAACCATTTTTGAAACCAATTTGACCTTTCCCGACAGCCTGTTTTACGACGTATCTTCCTGGACTTTACCCCTGGCTTTCAATCTCCCCTATAGCCTGGTCAATGAACCGGAAGGGATACAACGGATTTCAGGTGATCTGGAAATGTCTGCGACGCCTTTTGCCCGTTCGGAATATGCCTATATTCTGGGCTGGGAGCATTACCTGGCACCTAAGGTTTTATACCGTTTGCTCGACAAGGGGATTCGGGCGTACGTGGGTACCAAACCGTTCACCTATCAGGGTCAAACCTTCGAATACGGCAGCATCCTCGTACCGGTACAGAATCAGGATCATGAGGTGATCGAATCGGTGTTGGCCAATGCGGTGGAAATGGATGGCGTATCGGTAACCGCGATTCCGACCGGATCGACCGGTATGGTGAACCTGGGTTCGGCGAATTTTCAGCTTATCACAATGCCCAGGGTGGGTTTGCTGGTAGGTGATGGGGTGACCGTGAGCACCTCGGGTGAGGTCTGGCATTTGATGGATACGCGATACGAGATTCCAGTGACGAGGTTGGATGGGCGGAAGTTTTCCTCATACAACCTGGATGATTACAACGTGTTGGTGCTGGCTGGCGGCAGTATTCTCGATTTCTCAAAGGAGAAAGTAAACACGTGGTTGCGGAACGGAGGAACTCTGATTGTACAGGGATCGGGTGGTCGCTGGATGGCAAACCAGTTTCCGGGCCATTTTGCCTACAAAAATTCCCCGGAGATTGATTCTGCGGACATCAGGTATGACCAAATGAGCGAATTGTACGGTGCCCGCGTGACGGGTGGGTCAATAATGAGAACCCGGATTGATATGTCGCATCCGCTCAATTTTGGTTATCGCGAGGAAATATTGCCCGTTTTTAAAAACAACAATTACGTATTTGAACGGGATCCACTGGCGTTTAAAAACCCCATCGTATATGCCGATGATCCTTTGTGGAGTGGATATCTTCATTCAGTGAACCGCGACTTGATCGGAGGAGGAAGCGCGGTTCAGGTAGCGGCAATCGGGCGAGGTCGTATTATCAATTTTGCGGACGATGTGAATTTCCGGGCGTTTTGGTACGGCACGAATCGTTTGTTTGCCAATTCGTTGTTTTTCGGACGGTTGATTAGTTCAAGGGCGACGAGGTAATTGGAATAGTCCAAAGGTGGGGTATGACAGATGATCTGAGGCGGTGGAAATTTGCGGATGGTTAGTTCCAATGTACAAATAAGGTAGAGAGACCAAATTTCAAACGCTATTCATTTGTGAAATCTGGGATGCCCGTTCTGCGGTAAATAACCACATGAGATTGAGGCAAATCGGTCTGTGACTAATATGTATGACCTGCTCGGCTAGACCCATCGGATTTCTGTCAAAAGTGGATACCGGTCTCCGGGAATCACCCTGCGGGGTATCGCACCGCAACATCCGCCCAAAAGCGGGGTGGGGCCCATCAGGCTGTACTTACAGTCCCCGGTCTGTCAAATGCGGATTAGCCTTCAGGGGGTTATCCCACAACGCATGCGGGTTGGGAATAAGGTATCCGTCTTTTCGGTTGTGGTCCAGGTTATGCTCAGGCATACGGTACTCGAATGGAATCATAACTTCTGAGGCCTGATCCCGGATCTCCAGTGTGGTGGGGAAATAGTCTGGTGCATCGCCCGATTTGACTCCGATCAGATATGCGATTAAAGCAATGGCAATCGCTGCAGCAATGCCCCAAATAGTCCGGCGTTGATTTTGATGGCCAACGTCCGAATCATCGAGTTCTTTCTCTATTTTTTCCCAAACTCTCTTTGAAGGGGAGGTCCGGAAATCTTTCAATTTATCCTGCCACATTGCCTTCTGATTCATATTTCTTCGTGATTAGATTTTTTTTTAAAAGTTCCCGTAACTTCCGCTTGGCCATGATCAACTGGGATTTGGACGTATGAATACTTATGTCCAGTGCCTTCGCGATTTCCCGGTGTTTTAACCCTTCGATTTCATATAGATTGAACACGGTACGGTATCCTTCCGGCAATTCCTGGATGACTTCCCAAATTTCTTCTGCGCTCATTTTATCGATCACCTGAGGATCGATCTCCACATCCACATCATCCAAAGACACGTACATATGCTGGTTTCTTTTCTGTCGCAAAACCATGAGACATTCATTGACCACGATCCTTTTCATCCATCCCTCAAAACTCCCTTTATCTTTGTAGGTATGAATCTTAGTGAAAATTTTTATAAATGCTTCAGCCAATGCATCCTCGGCCTCGGGGATATTTTTGAGATAACGCATAGCTATTCCCATAAAAACCGGTGCATACTGTTCGTACAAGGCTTTCTGAGCCTTACGGTCTTTCTTTTTAATTCCCCGAAGTAGTTTATCCAATTGCATAGTGTTCATACTATAGATGCAGAAATCCCCCATTTTGTTGCATCATCTCCCCCGAATCCGGCTATTAATCAAACCTTAATTTCTTCTATTTTCTTTTCTTTTCGATCCGATTTATAACATTTGATCCAAAACAGACCCGGGATTGAACCATATAAGCCATGAGTACTGCACCTCAATTGAATAACAATCCTTACCTTTGCAGACGCAAAAATTAAACATATACAGATGGCTCAAAAAATTCTGTGGTTGTTGGGGCTGCTTACTGCCCTTCTGATCGTTTCATGCAATAGTGGTTCCTCATCACATCAATCCCAATTTTCTGATATGACTGTTGATTCCATCCATATCACCGACCCCAATTCGTTTGCGAATTTCAACGATGTCCGTGTGACACACCTTAATTGGAGTACTGGTATAAATTTTGACCAAAGAACGATGAACTGCATCGCGATTTGGACCATCGAAAATTTGACCAATAGCGATCAACTCATTCTGGACACCCGTGATTTGAATATCCACCGGGTCTGGCTCAATGGGGAAGAAGAAGTGGAATTTGAATTGGGCCAAACGCACCAATTATACGGAACGCCTTTAATTATACCGATACACGAAGATACAGAAACGGTCAAGATCGCTTATTCGACCGTACCCCATGCGGGGGCCATGCAGTGGTTGGATCCGGTACAGACAGCCGGCAAGGAAAAGCCATTTTTATTTACACAGTCTCAGGCCATTCTGGCCCGTACCTGGATTCCATGCCAGGATGGACCCGGGGTGCGTTTTACATACGAAGCCACGGTTACCGTATTACCTGGTTTATTAGCCCTCATGAGTGCGAGTAATCCTGTCGAAATAAAGGATAATGGAAGTTACAAATTTCGAATGGATCAACCTATTCCATCGTATTTGATGGCGCTTGCTGTAGGTGATTTGGCGTACCAGCCCCTGGGTGAAAATTCCGGGGTGTACGCGGAGCCTTCCGTGATTGAGAAAGCGGCGGCGGAATTTGAAAATATTCCCCAGATGATTGAAAAAGCAGAAGCGATGTATGGTCCATACCGGTGGGAGCAATACGATGTGCTGGTCTTACCGCCCAGTTTTCCTTTTGGAGGCATGGAAAATCCCCGGCTTACTTTTGCGACGCCCACTATATTGGCCGGTGATAAATCGCTTATGGGGCTGGTCGCGCACGAACTGGCCCATAGTTGGAGCGGAAATTTGGTGACCAATGCCAATTGGGAAGATATCTGGATCAATGAAGGATTCACCACTTATTTTGAACATCGAATCATGGAGGAATTGAGAGGGCGTGAATATTCAGAAATGTTGGCAAGTCTGACCTATCAGGATCTGGTTCGTGAAATCGAACAGATGAAAAAAGATGGACGGGCTGCTGATACTCGCCTTCATGTCAACCTCGAAGGACGTGATCCGGATGAAGGTTTGTCCGGGATACCGTATAATAAAGGCTATTTGTTTTTGCGGAAAATCGAAGAAATCGTGGGTCGTGACACCTGGGATGCCTTCCTTACGACATATTTTGATACGTACGCCTTTCATTCAGTCAATTCGGAAACCCTGGTCGGATTGTTGAAGACGTATCTGGTCGGTGACAATCAGGAATTGGCTGCCGAATTGAAGATAGATGAGTGGGTATATGGTGAGGGATTGCCTGACAATGCACCGGTGCCCACCACGGCCCGTTTCGAAAAAATTGATTCGCTGACCCGTGAATTTCTGTCAGCAGGTGATGCCGGAAGTCTCGTGGATCCTGCCACGGACTGGACTACTCATGAATGGCTGCATTTTATCAATAACCTTCCCGAAGACATCAGCGTTGATCGCTTACGCGCCATCGATGATGCTTTTGATCTGACCAATTCGACAAATGCTGAGATTCAGGCGGCGTGGTACCGGGTCTCGATCAACCAGGGATACGACGTTGTTTATCCACATGTGGAAGAATTTTTGACGGAGGTAGGGCGTAGAAAGTTCCTGGTCCCTTTGTATTCCGCTCTGGCCGGTTCAGAGGAAGGGAAAGCTTTTGCGCTGCAAATTTATGAAAAAGCGCGACCCAATTATCATTCGGTTTCATTCCATACGATTGATCAAATATTGGGAGAATAAATTACTGCGGATCCCAATCCAGTAGTTGTTGTAGGTTGGAGTTAGGCACCAATAAGGGTTCAGAGCTGCCATTATTGATCTGAAATAATCGGGTGGTAAGCCAATCGGTTTTTACCGATGGTGCATAAATCTGCCAGAAGAATAATGTTTGAAGATTTTCAGTAGTGATTGAAATCTGACCAATTGGGATTTTTTCACACTTTGATGTTGTTGTACGATCGGAACGTATACCTCATTCATGGATATTATTTTACTCATTTTGGGCATCGTATGCCTGCTGGTCGGGATAGCGGGAAGTATTCTTCCGGTCTTGCCGGGACCGGCCTCGGCCTGGTTGGGTCTGTTATTGCTGCATTGGTCAGACTTTGCTGAATTCGGATCCAGCTTTCTAATTATCACGGCCTTGTTAACAATTGGCGTGATAGGATTGGACTACGTTATTCCTGCCTGGGGTAGCCGGCGGTTTGGTGGCAGTAAGCTCGGATCCCGGGGGGCTATGATTGGGGTTTTTGCGGGTCTGTTGATGGGGCCGCTTGGAATCATAATCGGTCCGTTTGTAGGCGCTTTCCTCGGTGAAATGCTCCACAATCCATCCAATATTAATGGAGCCCTGCGAGCGGCGATGGGATCGTTCATTGGATTTTTGACGGGGACGGGAATTAAACTAATTTTGTGCCTCGTCTTTGCCTGGTATTTTTTTGTCGGCTGGTTGGGGGGATAAGAACCGTTTATCAGTAGCTCATATTCCTAAGAAATGCATATGATGCAGTATTATTAAGGGTTCTGTAGT
>CALGAA010000085.1 GCA_937952445.1 uncultured Bacteroidota bacterium
TCCGCTCAACGAAACCTTTCGGAAACCACCCTCAAATTGAACAGGAAATGTCAGCGAAGCTCCGGGATAAAGGAGGACGTACGAGCCATCGCTCAGCAAGACACTCCGTTGTTCCTTCCCAGCGACAATAGTCTGCAGGACCGGAGTAGAAACCGATTGCGACGAAGTGGGGACCGTCCGATTGAGAAAGAAATATCCACCTACCAATAAAAGTACCGCAGCAGCGACGGAAAGAATAGTCAGATAAGGCCCTTTGCGGTGTTGCACCCGTTTTTCAATTTTTTGGTACATCCGATCTTTGAGAAGGGATTTCCGGATCTCATTCCAGTTCGCGGGAGTCATATCATCCTTCTGAATTTTTTCATAAAATTCCTCGACCATTTGGGTCTCCTTAGGAGTTGACTCTCCATTCAGATATCGGTTAATTATCCGGTCAAACTGCTCTTTGGTCATTATTCTTCACGTCCTTTATACGCTATAGTTGTTTGAAAAAGCAACAACACGTAGTCATTTTTCATTTTTTCTTTCGAAAATTAACGGTATATTTAGCAATTGAAAACGAAATGTAAAGGCCAGGAGCCCGCACGGTTTTCATCAGGAGATCAGGAGCAGTGAAATTTTAAGATCATGTTTGGAGATGAACATTCACATGACCCACACCCTCGTAAAAAGGAGATTGTGCTCAAGGAATTGTATGCCCGATATTGGGAATCGCTTTACCTTCAGGCATATCGGGTGCTCGCAGATGACAAAGCCTGCGAGGATATCGTGCAGGAAGTGTTTATCGATCTGTGGGAGAAAAGAAAATTTGATCAAATCGAGGATTTGACGGCCTACCTGTATCAATGCGTCAAATACAAAACCCTGATGGCCTTGCGCCAAAACAAAATCCGGGATCGCCATCTGACCATCGTTCGGGAATTGATTCCGAGCTACACCTTCGATGTGCAATTGGAAACGAAGGAAATGTCCGACCAAATCAACCGTCATTTGAAAAATTTACCCCCCAAATGCCGCGAAGTATTCTACAAAAGTCGGTTTGAGAATCTGAAAAACGATGAAATCGCAGATCAGCTCAATATTTCAAAACGCACCGTGGAAACTCACATCAGCCACGCTCTGAGGTATCTTAAGGGGGTTAAAGAACTATTGATATTTTTAATTTTCCTGGGATGGTAACGATACCGAAGATCTCGAAAACCCGGCACCTCTTTATCCAGATGCAGGTACATACGCATGATTCCAGGTCCTTTATTTTTCTTTGGGCTGCGGACTGGTGGAGGTCCAGCCTCCATCCACAATGAGGGTTTGACCGGTCAACTGCCCCGTCTTTTCACTCAGTAGAAACAATGCCGTATGGGCGATGTCCTCTACCCGGGTCACGACGCCGGTGGGCGTAATTCGCTCCCATTCAGGAATGTAATCCGGATCTTCCAAAGTGCGTTCCGTGATGGTGGCACCAGGGGAAATGGCATTGACCGTGATCCCGTACGATGCGAGTTCCACAGCGGTCAATTTAGCCAGAGCCTGCAAGGCAGCTTTCGTCATTCCATAGGCGGTTAACCCCTCATGAGCCTGGTGGCCCGTCACCGATGACATGAGAATAATACGTCCCTTAATCCCCCGATGGATCATAGCCCGGGCCGATTTCTGGCACAGAAAAAAACTTCCCTGCAGATTGAGATGCATCAGTTTTTCAAAATCGTCAGCCTCATATTCCAGAAAATCCCCGAATGTGGTAATTCCGGCATTGGCGACCACCATATCCAGGCGGTTGAAATGCAACGTGGCCTGATGGATCATCTCATCTATCACGGTCAGATCCCCCGCATCCCCCGGCACTCCTATACACCTTCCTCCACCGGAAACATGGCGCTCATTCATTTCCTCAACCGTCGTCTCCAGCAAATCGGCATCCAGGTCGTTGAGAATAAGATGGGCCCCTTGCAGGGCAAGCTGGCGGGCAATTTCTTTTCCAATGCCCTGACCTGCTCCGGTTAATATTGCGCATTTACCCTGGAATTCTGACATGATTAGATGGATTGATAAACCTCGTCCAAAATATGATATCTTAGATAAATACCCCACTTGCTTCCAACAAAAATTAATTTTAAAATCGAAATCCCCACTAAATTTTAATATCTTTTCGGTCGTGATGTGTGGGAAAGCCTTCGAAAGAAGCCGGTTTGTAAAACCAATGGATCTGTTTTTCTCAATTCCAGTCGGAATATTTCCCGGCATTGTTTCGGAATATGGTAGTGTTTATTTCAACAATAATACTACCTTTTTGTGGCTCTCGTGCCAACAAAGCACGCAGATATGATTCCCGGACATTTGATCAGATCCAATTAATTATCCACTCACAGTGGTGGGTAAGCGTACAAAAATGTTGTAAAACTTAAATCTAAAATTTTGAACCTGAGAAGCGAAAAATGGTTTGCCCGAAAAGGAAAGGATGGATTTATCTACCGGGCCTGGATGAAAAATCAGGGCATTCCGGACGATGAATTTGACGGAAAACCGGTCATTGGCATCTGCAATACATGGTCGGAGCTAACGCCTTGCAATGCCCATTTCCGTGAATTGGCCGAATCAGTCAAAAAAGGAATTATTCAGGCGGGGGGACTTCCGGTAGAATTTCCGGTCATGTCCCTGGGTGAAACGCTTATCAAACCCACAGCGATGCTGTATCGTAATTTGATGAGCATGACTGTGGAGGAATCCATTCGGGCCAACCCCATTGACGGTGTCGTGCTGTTGGTCGGATGCGATAAAACCACCCCGGCGAGCATTATGGGCGCCTGCAGCGTTAATCTTCCCACCATTGCGGTCTCAGGAGGACCAATGCTCACCGGCCGATATCGGGGTCGCAGCGTCGGAACTTCAGACCTGTGGCGATTTGACGGAGACAACCAGGCGGGGATTTTGACCGACGAAGAATTCCGGATAATTGAAGGAGCGATGTGCCGAAGCAGGGGACATTGTGCCGTAATGGGAACGGCATCCACCATGGCTTGTATGGTGGAAGCCCTGGGAATTACCCTGCCTGAAAATGCTGCCATTCCGGCGGCGGACGCTCAACGAAAGGTACTGGCACAATTATCCGGGAGAAGGATTGTCGAAATGGTAAAAGAAGACGTCAAACCTTCCGACATTCTGACCCGCGAACTTTTTGAAAATGCCATTATGATCAATGCCGCTATCGGCGGATCCACGAATTTCATGATCCATCTGATGGCCATCGCCGGTCGCCTGGGAATTCCCCTTACGTTACGGGATTTTGATAAATTGGGACGGAATATACCACTCCTGGCCAACCTGCAGCCGTCCGGTGAGTATTTTATGGAGGACTTTTATTACGCCGGAGGTCTACCGGCGGTCATCAGGGAATTACTTCCACATTTACACAAATCCGTCATGACGGTCAGTGGTAAAACCGTCGAAGAAAACAATCAGAATGCCACCATATACAACCCGGAAGTGATCGCCACGTTGGAAAAACCATTTCTGAAAGACGCCGGCACAGCGGTGGTGTATGGCAACCTCTGTAAAGACGGGGCTGTGATCAAACCTTCTGCAGCAAGCCCGCATTTGATGAAACATCGTGGCCAGGCCATTGTATTTGAGACGATTGAGGAATACCATGCCCGGATTAATGATCCTCATTTACCGGTTACCAAAGATCACATTCTCGTCCTCAAGAATGTAGGACCCAAAGGCTATCCCGGAATGCCGGAAGTGGGCAATATGCAGCTTCCCGCGAAATTGCTTAAAGAAGGTGTAACCGATATGGTCCGCATCTCCGATGGCCGGATGAGCGGTACGGCCTTTGGGACAACTTTCTTACACGTGTCTCCCGAATCAGCGGTAGGTGGGGTTCTCGCGCTGGTCAAAGAAGGTGACTGGATCGAAGTGGATGTACCCAACAGAAGATTGCACCTGGATGTCTCTGACGAAGAACTCGACCAACGCCGAAAGGTCTGGAAACCGCTTCCACCGGTCACCAACCGGGGGTACGTGAAAATGTTTTTGGATCATGTCCAACAAGCAGATAAAGGGATGGATCTTGACTTTTTGCAGGGAAGTTCGGGAAGTGAGGTGACAAGAGATTCTCATTGAAAGTGGAGCAAAGAGCGTAGAGGGGAATAGGTGTGTATGGAAGAACATTTCCATAATCACATCAGGCTATTCCGCCATACAAATATGGGATAAGTCGTCAGTTGAAGTACGGGTGAAGCGGAGTGGTCCGCAGACATGTGCGACGAGATCAGGAGGAATCCGAGGTGGCAATATAATTAACATCAGGATCTTATAACGATATTTCATCTGACTAAATGGGATTGACCACGAGAGCCCATCTTCATTGGAAAACTGAAACAAAAGTGGGTGAGAAGATGATGGCAAAATATCTGCAGGAACCGTAATTCCTGATCAGTTATGTGCTTTTTCAAATGCTTTTCTCGCCCTGGAGGGATTATTTTAAGGTCAGAAAATAGCCACAGAAGTGCACCTATTGTGAGATCGACCTTTGCATGAACTCTGATCATAAAAGTTTAAATTAAGTAGCCGAATTCCACATATAGATTTTATGAATCAGAACACTCATAAAGCTATATTTATCGATCAGATATTATGGACGTAAATTGTTTTCATATGAAAGACTCCAACGCCAAAAGTTTAAACCAGTCAGATCACGCCAATTCCCGGCGCCAATTTTGCAAAAATGTAGCTCTGGCCTCTGGGATTTCCATACTTCCTTTCCACCCTGGGACTTACGGCATACCCGAACGAAAATTTAACAATACAGATCAAATTACCGAAATGACCAATCCCTATCCAAAAAGCATCATCGGCCCGTATGGCCCGTGGTTGGCTCAATCCAGACAGGATCCGGGTCAATATTCCTTCCGGCACTCTCAGTACTCAGATGTGCAACAATGGAAACATAAGATCACCCCCATCGTAGCAGAACACCTGGCCAGTCCCGACTTGAATTACACGCCAGTTCCCCGCGTGATCAAAAAATATCAATACGACAACCTTGAAATTGAAGAATTGGAGTGGACGCTCCCCTATGGCCACCCGACTAAAGCCGTTTTACTAAAACCAGCAGGAACATCCAAACCTCTTCCAGGTATCCTCGGTTTGCACGATCACGGTGGAAATAAATACTTTGGATTGCGTAAAATCACACGCACAAGCGATGATCAACATCAGATGATGCAGGATCACCAAAATCAATATTACGAAGGGCGGGCCTGGGCAAACGAAATAGCAAAAAGGGGGTACGCAGTTCTCGTGCACGACGTATTTACCTTTGCCAGCAGACGGGTACGGTATGACGAGATCAGCGAAATCAGCTGGGGGTTGGCCAGTACCAAAGGAAAATCGGATTCAGATCCGGAGCTAAAAGAGAATATCGACGAGTACAATGCCTGGGCCGCAGCCCATGAACACGTGATGGCCAAATCCCTGTTTTCCGGGGGCACCACCTGGCCGGGAATGTTTTTACTGGAAGATCGGATCGCGCTTAGTGTCCTGGCCGGTCGGGAAGACGTCGATGGAAACCGACTCGGCTGTGCAGGGTTGTCCGGTGGAGGACTGCGCACCGATATGCTGGGTGGATTGGATGAACGAATCAAATGTGCCGTAAGCGTGGGGTTCATGTCGACCTGGGACGATTTTATGCTACACAAATCATATACTCATACCTGGATGACGTACGTTCCACTTTTACCTGCTCACCTCGAATTTTCTGAAATTCTGGCTTTGAGGATGCCTCTTCCCACTATGGTTCAAAGTACTACAGAGGATCAATTATATACATTGCCTGAAATGAAAAGAGCTGCCCAAATATTGGAAGACAATTTTACAAAAGCGGGTGCCAGCCATGCTTTATCCTTTCGGTTTTACCCCGGTCCTCATCAATTTAATGCGACGATGCAAGAGGATGCATTCAATTGGTTTGATCGCTGGTTGAAGTAGGAAAAGTCTGATTCCGATTTATTGTGACAGCAGTCATGGAGTTCTTTTTAATGCAATGAATACCACAAATCACTGTTCAATATTTTGAAAATAGTCAGTCATCACCCCTTCCCAATCCGGGGTTAAAAGATGGTTAACCAACGTGAAAAATAAAATATTTTAAAAATGTCGCCATCTCACTAGTCGAAATAAGTTCAATTCATGTCTTACTGTTTTGACAACAGGATAACCTGTTTAGCTTTTGTCTTTTGCCCTCAGGATCGAAAGGCAGAATCCATTGAAATAATCCATTGGATCAGCTAATTCCCCAATTAATTGTGTGAGCAATATGCTCTTTTTTATAAGAAGTTTATTCTTATGAGGGGATGTTTATGCCTGTTTTGGACAGAGAAAATTCGATATCAAATTCTCTTTTTTCAATCATCCATCTGAGAATCAAATTCTTACAAGGACTATGATAAAAATCAAAATGGCAAACGGTCAATCCTATACGAAAACAGGTCAGGAACAAAGTTTCCTTTTACCCAAATTTTAAACATGAAAAACGCAAAAACCAGATTTGAGGAATTATTGGCTCTTTACCTCCAAAACCGATGCAGTCGTGAAGAGTACGAAGAGCTGATTCAGTTGGCGAACAACCCCGCATTGGAGGATCGGCTCAAAGAACTCAACGTGCAGGAGTGGTCACGGCATTCCCAATCCGATGCCACCCAAAAGGACACTTTGCCAACCCGCAATAGAACCAGGATGACACGTATTCTAACTGCTATCGCAGCGACGGTAGCGATCCTCATCATTTCCACCTTCGTATATTTAGCTTCGCTGCCCAAACCCAATCCAATCGTTTACAATACCGGGAATGGAGAGGTGAAAGAAATCACTCTTCCGGACGGCTCAAATGCTACCCTTAATGCCAATTCTACTTTGACATGGATTCCGGTAGCTTCTAAACAAAAAGACCGCATTGTAAAGCTTTCGGGCGAAGCCTATTTTGAAGTAACGAAAGAAGCGGCCCCTAACTCATCTGGTGATTACCGGGGTTTTCAGGTTGTGACACCCAAACTGACCATTCACGTACTGGGGACATCTTTCAATGTCTTTGCCCGCGAACAAAACACCGAGGTTTTTCTTGAAGAGGGTTCTGTGGAATTGAAAATCCCAGATGTCAAACAACCCACCGAGCGGATGGTGCCGGGCCAAAAAATAACTCTGGACAATTCAACCGGTGATATTAAAAAACGGGAATCGGAAAACATTTCATCGTCCGCTTCCTGGGTCACCGGAGTGCTCAATTATACCGACAAACCAATGGGGGAAGTTTTGCAGAGTTTATCCGAAATATTCGGTGTGGAAATCACATGCCAGGATCAGAACCTCACGGACAAAAAAATCAACCTTGGCGTACCGTATATGGATTGGGAAAACACTAAAAGGGCATTGGAAATGGCCATTAATGTGGAATTCCAAAAAGGAGACAGTTCGTATTTAGTAGTCCAAAACGAAAATCATTGATTTTGAAATCAGATAAAATCCAAAGTAATGAATAGATTTTTTACCCTATTATTCGCATTAAGTATTGCGTGGCCATTGCTGGGAAATCCTCCCGCGGATCGCGAAGTCGACAAAATCAAGCTCACAGAAGCCCTCGAACGCATCAGTGAGGCTTATAATGTTTATTTCACATACGACCGTGAATTGACTGGTCGATATGAAGTCGATTATATCGAAGAAAATTACTCGTCAGCAGAACAAGCCATCCAGGTCGTCCTCCGGGAGACAAATTTAACCTATCAAATTTTTGACGACCAGTTTGTCATCGTTTACCTCAATGATAAAAGGGGCTTGAAGTCCGTCAAACAAATGATTCACCATCTCCAGGATTTTGTGGAGGAGAAAGAGAAAGATGCTGCTGTCAAAGCCCAACGCGCATCAGCGCCTGTAACGCGCTTAGAGAACCGTCCCCTTATACCCAATCAAATCAAATCCATCGCATTCAATATTGAGGGGATCGTTACTGATTCCGATGGAGAACCTCTCATCGGGGTGAACATCCAGGTCAAAGGAACAACCAAGGGGGCGACCACCGATTTTGACGGGAGGTTTACGATGACCGACATAGACGAGCAGGCTATATTGGTTTTTTCCTACATCGGATACCAGTCACAGGAAGTCGAGGTCGCCGGCCGGAGTTCGATCGAGGTTGTTCTGTTAACCGACGCCCAATTGTTGGATGAGGTCGTCGTTGTGGGATATGGCATCCAGAAGAAAGAAAGCGCCATCGGGTCGATCGTCCAGGCTAGTGAGGAAGATTTGAAGCGGACAGGAAACGTGACCGATCTAAAGGAAGCTTTGACCGGACAGTTACCGGGCGTCGTGTCATTGACTTCATCCGGAGAACCGGGCGGGGTAACCACGGGAGAAAGCGCAACCAATATTTTCATCCGGGGACAAAACACATGGAACGGAGGACAACCCCTGATCCTTGTCGATGGCGTCGAGCGCAATATGAGCAACATCGACGTGAATGAAGTGGAGAGTATATCGGTGTTGAAGGATGCTTCGGCCACCGCAGTATTTGGTGTAAAAGGGGCCAATGGTGTCATTCTGATTACGACGAAACGAGGTCAGGCCGGAAAAACTCAATTGTCTTTCAATTACACGACCACCGGAAAAATGCTTTCCAAACAACCGTCCAAGCTCGATTCTTACAACGCTATGATGGTGAAAAACGAAATAATTGAAAGAGAAGGAGTGCTGAATGAACCGTCCTGGAATGCTTACGTGCCATTCCCCATCGTCCAACGATATCAAACCCCGCAAAGCCCGGAGCACGCCCTTATTTACCCCAATGTGGACTGGGAAGATGAAATGTTTAAGGATTTAGGGTTTTCACACCGGGCCACTCTGAGTGCGCGCGGAGGTAGTGATGTGATTCAGTATTTTGGTTCCCTCGCGTATTTGCACGAGGGCGACATGTTCACCGATTACGATAATGGAAAGGGCTACGACCCCAACTACAATTTCGATCGGTTCAACTTCAGAAGCAACATCGACATCCAGGCAACACGAACGACCAAAATAAAGCTCAATCTTTCGGGGTATTACAGTCTAAAAAATACCAACTACAACAACGAAGGAAGCTCCAGCAGGGCTGATAGCTGGATGTGGCGAGCGACATATGGAATGGCTCCCAATCTGTTCTTACCTGTATATCCTGACGGACGCTGGGGTGCGTATCAGGAAGGCGGAAACAACACCGTCAATCCACTGGCAGTTGTCTACAACATCGGGATGAGGCAAACGCGAACCACACAGTTGAATTCTGATTTCACGATCGAACAAGACATGGATTTCATCACTGAAGGCTTATCCGCCAAAGCATCGTTGTTTTTTGATAACAGCATCAGATCGGAAGGAGGAATTTACGACATCCAAAACAGTGTGCGTCCCGCCGAAGCCCGAACCAATGTACCGTACAAACAAATTTATCCGCTTCTCTACAAGGGACCAGATCAGGATCCGAGCGAATACACCTTGCTGCTTCCCCAGAGCGATGAGGAATACGATTGGGTACTCCGGCCCTGGTCCATCCGTCAGGAAGCCATTTCGCAGGCCAACTGGTCGACATACATTCCAATCAACAGACGGTTGATGTATCAGTTCCAAATGAATTATGGACGGCAATTCAACAAACATTTTGTCACTGCTACCGGGGTATTTAAACGAGAAGAATACGCCCGGGGAAGCGAGTTTAAGCATTCCCGTGAAGACTGGGTATTCCGGGCAACTTACGATTACGACTCCCGGTATCTGCTGGAGGCGAACGGAGCGTACAACGGTTCCGAAAAATTTGGTC
>CALGAA010000086.1 GCA_937952445.1 uncultured Bacteroidota bacterium
TTCCTCAAAGTATGCCTGAGTGAATCCAGGATCCAGGACATCCTCGATGTCAATAATTATATCTTTCTGATCACGCGCAACACCCTGATCGACCACTTCAGAAAAGCCGCACACGACAAAAAATACCGCAAATCGCTGAAAGAAAAATGGTTAAACCCCATTCAGCAAGAAATGGATCGAAACCACTACGGCTTTATCCTCGATAATGCTCTCGATCAGCTATCCGAACGACAAAGAACCATCTACTCGCTCCATAGCCGGGAGGGTAAATCGATCGGAGATATCGCTAGCGAACTAAACCTATCCTACTTCACCGTTAAGAATCACCTGGCGGAAGCCCGAAAAAATCTTAAAACCATTATCGATCCTGAAATGCTTTATATGTTGTTGGTGATCATGGGTCTGGGGTTGTAAAGAGTAGAGAGTAGGGAGTAGGAAGTAGGTAGTAGGAAAGTGGGGAGTAGGTAACAATAGTGATAGTATATGGTAGTATATAAGGGACAGTGGGTCACTACTATTTTTCCCCGATCTGTAATCCCTTATTTTCTCCCCGCAGCAGAATGCCGTCTTCCATCGGCTGACCATCACGGGAAATCAGGCAATGGGAGATGTTGACCCAATCCGACTGGTAAATCGAGATACCGTACAATCGTGGATTCGTAATGTGGTTGGAATGAATGGAAACGCGACGACATAGATCCACTTCGATCGCGCCGCCCCACTGGGAATCTCCACCCGAGACCCCCTCCAATATATTGTCGCTCACTACCACATCCTGGCATTCTTTCATCCGGATGCCGCCCATATGAATCGCATTATCGCGAAAATAGTCCGGATTGTGATCGATGACGTTGCCCTGAAAGATGATGTTTTCGGAATTCTCCATTTCCACATGTCGATCGTATCCCCGGATAAACGTATTGCCTGTAATACTGATCCCCTTCACGTTTTGGAGTTTGATGGAAGTCTCCTGATTGCTGATGTGATTCCCGCTAATGCTGAGCAATCCGATTTTCAGCCGATTCTCCGGATGTCCGGCAAAATGAATATTCGCACCTCCCTCACTTCTTTCAGCCTGAATGTTATTCCCCGAAATGGTCCCTTCACGGATACTGCCACCCACCCCTGCATCAAAAAACACATCCGCTGAAATGTGTTGACCATCCGGATCAAAATTGTATTCGATGTCATTCCCTACGATTTGGATGTTTCGGATCTCGGAATTTCGAACAACGATCCCGCCTTCCTTGCAATAACTGATGTGGTTGTCGTGGATATTGATCTGGTGAAGGTTAACCTCGTCCAGATAAACACCGATTCGCCGACCATTGTAGATGTGATTTCCCTGAAGGAGCACATTCCTGTTGCGGATGGTAAGATGCACCCCGTACCGCAGATTCCGGAAAAGGCAGTTGCGCACGACGGGTTGCATCAACCGGATCATTTCGATCCCGTCCGCCTCTTCATTTTTCCCCAGGATTTCCACGGATTCCAACACAAAAAACTTTTCCCTGGCCCACACATCCTCTTCCACGCTCGCCGGCAATGCAGATCCATCGTGGGTCCCCCGGACCACAAAAGCGGCACCTTCCCCCTCCATGGCTATCGTTGACCCGCCAGCTACACCTCGAATGGTCAACGGACCGTGTACGGATAAATCGATCATGATGCTACGACTAATGCGATATACACCCCGGCTGAAGTATATTTCACCGTCCTCCGCCGCTGCCAGGGCCGCATAAATGGCCTCGGTATCGTCTGTGATGCCATCCCCCTTAGCGCCATAATCTTTAACGTTCGTGGAGAATAACGGACCCGGACCCGGGACGATACAACCGATGAAAACCAGAGCAGCGTACCACAGACATTTGATATCATTTTTCATACCGATATATTTTGCGCTAATGCACCAGTTCGTTGATGGTATAGCAAATCAAATTATTCGTCAGGGTATCTCCCCCTGCTGATTGAAATCCATTGAGGCGTAGCTCGTACACCCGATCTTTTTCCATGGGATACAAACTCAATTCAACGGCTTTCCCCCCTTCCGCAACCAAAACATCTTCCACCTCAATGTCTTTGACATCCATCTGGTCGGACCCATATTTTTCATGGTATTCATAGTAATAGCTCCGGATCGAATAGTTCGCGGGGTTGCGGATCGACGATTCTTCCATGGTCGTCGTAAACGTCAGCCTGAATCCTTCCGGGGTCAAATGGATGGTCTGAACATCGACCGGAGTCCGACCGGTAAATTCAATCTTTTGGATGCCCGATGACCCCGCCCAACCACTGGCATTCTGACCTACCCACAGGGCACCGTCCGGGCCAAATACCAGCCGGTTGTTTCCTTTGCGCAAGCCTCCACCATCGAGAAAAGGAATGCTTGCTCCCTGCAACTGCCCTCCAATTTCTTCCACCATCACCCGGACGATCCTTTCCTGGTTCATTTCTCCGACCAACAATTGACCTTTAAACGGCCCAAAATCATCGTTGCGAATCACGACGGGTTCTGTTGGTGAATTGGCCATAACGTTGTGGGGAAAAAGCACAGCGGCCCGCGTTCGGGCAGAATCCAGGAATCCAACCCCTTTGTCGATTGGTTTACCCCCGGGCCAGTTTTGGGACCAGGCCAGGCTGGGCGGATGGCCGTAAAACCGATCGGGCTGGACATGGTACAAAGGACTGGTGCCTACCCAATCCCCCTGGTTGTCGGTCACCCACAACCGACCTTCCAAATCAAAACCCAGCCCGTTGGGGGAACGGAAACCGGATGCAAACGGCTGCAAATCTCCATTGGGGTCCAATCGCATCACCCACCCCCGGTACGGCACCGCAGAATACAGGCCTTTTTCCGTTAATCCGTCCTCGTTGAGTTCTCCACGCAGTTCTTCCATCATCACCCCTCCGTTGGATGTCGAATTGAGCGCGATAAATAAATTCCCCGCATCATCCTTCACCGGTCCGTAGGCAAACTCATGGTAATTGCCTCCCAATCCAAAATCATCGGTGACGTTTTCATAGATATCGGCTTCACCATCCAGATCACTATCGACCAGACGGGTCAGTTCAGCGTATTGCATGACCAACACTTCATTTTCCGATTGGGCTAAGAGGCCAAGGGGTAAATGGAGGCCCCGGGCAAAAACCGTCCACTGATCAGATTGGGGGTCGTATATCATCACCTCCCCCCGTCGAAATGCAGCGATCAGCCGACCCGAAGGAAGAAATGTCAACGCACCCACCTCACCGCTCAATCCCGGTGGCATGGCAATGGAATCGACGAGGTAGGGAGTGTCGGCCATAGGGACCTCTGTCCGGGAAGATTCGGAGCAACCGGAGAAAAGTATCATGACGGTCAATACCAAACCTACCACCCTTTTCAAACTCAATTTTTGATCTCGTCCCATGTCATTTCAATTTCAATTTCGATCAGTCCATGTTCATTGATGTGCAATTCAGTACCATTCCAGGATCCACGATTTGATGTAAATGTAACCCCACTGTCGCTGGTGGAATGAAATTTAAAACCTCGGGCTTGTTCCCCGATGCGGAATCGCCGTACAATGCCCTGGCCTGAGCTTACCGGCCGGATTAATTCGTACACATCGATCCCGCCCACGGTATAATAAAATTCCGGGAATCCTCCCTCGATCAGTTTAAATCCCTTGTATTGTACCTCTAATCCTTCCTGCCCAAAGTCGAGTGGAAAATCCTGCTCACGATAGACCACCTCACCCAGCACTTTGGCGCTGGCGTCCCCTTTGATGGACCAGGGCTGAGAAATATCCAGAAACTCGTCCACCCAGATATAACGGAGTCTGCAAAGCCCTGCATCCCAGCAGTAAAAAATAGAGTCGTCGAGATTGACAGCGATCGAGGCGGGCCCGGATTCAGGCATGAAAATCCGATACCAATAGGGTGGGATTAATTCATAGGGATGCCATTTAAATTTGGGCTGGTCATGATCGTGAGCTATATCTGCATCCGAACCTAAAGATCCTCCGCGACGATGGGGTGGAATGTGCTCATCCCGGGCTAATTCCGGTAAATCCCCGGTGGTGACGTACATCGCTCCATACATCACAATCCCGTGCCCTGGGTACGTACACACATACGGATAAATTCCCTCGGATTGGGGTACGGAAAACTCCAGCGTATCGGCCTCCCCCGGGCCGATCACAGAACTCGCCCAAAGTACGTCGGGTGTATTGGGAACAAATTGAAGCTCAGGTCCCTGGTCGGTCATGTTTGTCGCGGCTTCGACGACATCCTCCCGCCGTCCCGGTTTGGTAAACAACATGTTGTGATCCATGTCATCAGCATTGGTCAAAATGATCCGGAGTTGTTCACCGGGCTGCGCCTTGAAGCGAACTTTGTCAAACTGTAGACCGCCTACGGCTTTGATGTGAATCTCCCGCGGTTGTGAATGACCTGTTGATGCTACAAACAAAAGGAACAGCAATACGGGGAAGCCCCCCATTTTCAACCGTTCGGAGATAAAGGTACTCTTGAGAAGAAATGTCATTCAAAAAAATTTTCTCAATGATATCATTTTTAAACCATTGGTCAAAAAAAAATAGTCAGGGTTGTGGGAAAGTGTTGGTGCGCGTGGCATTAAGTTCGTGATATGTAAGACGAGCTTAATTTTAAATGCGGGAAATATTTCGCTGGGTTTTTCCCGACCGGGTGGAATCAGGTGAAGGGCACCTCAAAGGTGCAATCCACCGTGGGCCGGGCGAAGGGG